>CAYRNG010000256.1:0-1933 GCA_964425395.1 uncultured Candidatus Kuenenia sp.
GAGAGGCTGGAAACAAGGGGTCGTCTTGAAACACGATCCCGGTGCCCGAACCCTCCAACAGCGGGCCGGTCGCAGGCACGCTAGCCAGGCTCTGCTCTCCGGTCCAGGAGTTGTTCCAGGCGTGCCGCATACCGAAGTGGGCGCCGGCGAAAGGCATCACGAGCCGGTCACCCCCGACGTCATCCTGATCGGTGGCGAGCCAGTCGAAGCCGCCGTCGAAGGCCAGGCCCCAAGGATTCCGCAGGCCCCGGCAGACGATCTGGAGATTGGTGCCGTCGGGGTCGCAGCGGAGGATGCCACCGCCGGTGTGACCGTCGGTCGGGAAGCGATAGCTTTCCCGCCAGGCAGCCGGCCAATCGGCCGCCGAGAAGGTGACGGCGATGGTGCCCGGGGCGGAGGCGCCGGAGCTCACGCTGCCGCACCGCGACCCGCTCGGCAGGACGAAATACCAGGAACGGGCCTGGCCCACCCTCTCGCTCGGCACACTTCACCTGCCGCAGGGACCGGTGCGGCTCACGATCGAGTCGCTCACCATGCCCGGCGGGCAGGTGATGGATCTCAAGCACGTGGAGCTCGAGCGTCGCACCCCCGGCACACCGTGACGCATCCGCGCTCACAGTGGCTCCGTTCCCTCGGTGAGGATGTCGGGATCCCGCCCAGAGGCGAACACCCGCTGCCGCTTCCGGCCGGTGATCACCTTGGCGCTGCCCAGATCCGAAAGGCTCTCCACCGCACGGGAGGCCGGTGGCACGCTCGCCGCGGTGCGGGCGGCCAGGAAGGCGATCGTGGCCGGCGGGCGGGACGGCAAGGTGTCGAACACCCGCTCCGCGCGGGCCACCAAACGGCCGTGGCCCGCGATTCGAGCGGCGGCGGCGGTGCTGGTATCATTCCGCCATGCCAGCCCGGAAGAAGACAGCCCGGAAGCGGACGGTCGCCGCCAAACGGGCCCACGCCCAAAAGCCCCTGCCCCCGCTCCAGTTCAGCCAGGCTCTGCCCTACGGGGCCGTGCTCCATGACAAGGGGGTGCAGTTCGTCGTCTACAGCCGCTCGGCCACGGCCATGCGGGTGCTGCTCTACGATGCGGCGGATGATCCCGAACCGGCCGAGGTGATCGCGCTCGACCCGGCCAAGGACCGGTGGGGTGACATCTGGAGCATCCTCGTGCCGGGAGTCGGCCCGGGGCAGCTCTACCACTTCCAGGCCGACGGGCCCTTCGACCCTGAGCGGGGCCAGCGGTTCGATGGCCGGGCCCGGCTGATCGACCCCTACGCCAAGGCCCTGGCCGGCGAGTTCGCGCTTGGCGACGACGGGCTCATCCTCCCGCCCAAGTGCGTGGTCGTAGACGACTCGTTCGACTGGCAGGGCGACCGGCATCTCCGCCGCGGCCTGGCCGACACCGTGATCTACGAGCTCCACGTGCGGGGCTTCACGGCCAGCCCCACCTCGGGCGTGGCCGAGCCGGGCACCTACCTCGGGCTGATCGAGAAGATCCCCTACCTCCAGTCGCTGGGGGTCACGGCGGTCGAGCTGATGCCGGTCCACGAGTTCGCCCCGGCCATGCCCTCACTCGACGGCCCGGCCCGGAGCAACTACTGGGGTTACGACCCGCTGGCCTTCTTCGCCCCCCCCCGCGGCTACGCGGCCGGCCGCGAGCCGGGCAGCCAGGTCCGCGAGTTCAAGGAGATGGTCCGGGCCTTCCACGCCGCCGGGATCGAGGTGATTCTCGACGTGGTCTTCAACCACACCGCCGAGGGCAACCAGCTTGGGCCGACCCTCTCGTTCAAGGGGCTGGAAAACACCGTCTACTACATGCTCGGCGACGGGGGCTCGAGCTACAAGAACTTCACCGGCTGCGGCAACACGATCAACGGCAACCATCCGATCGTCCGCGAGCTGATCTTCCTCTGCCTCCGCCACTGGGTGCACAACTACC
>CAYRNG010000257.1:0-2293 GCA_964425395.1 uncultured Candidatus Kuenenia sp.
CGGCCGCGAGGAGGGCAACTCGATCCAGCTCAACGACGAGCGGATCAGCCGCTACCACCTCAAGCTCCAGAGCGACAACGACAAGATCGTCGCCACCGACCTGGAAAGCACCAACGGCACGAAGGTCAACGGCGAGGACATTCAGGTCCGGATCATCCGCGATGGCGACATGATCTCGGTCGGCCGTTCGCTCCTCCTGGTCGGCTCCCACAGCGACATCGACCGCCGGATCGCCGCCCGGCATCCGGCCGCCGACGACGGCCGGGCCCGGCAGCTTCGCGAACGGATGGAGCGGTTCGCCGCCCAACAGTCCGACGTCATCCAGGATCTCGAGGCGGTGCGGTCGCCGCTCCTGCCCGGCGGCCCGCCCCCGCTGCCCGACCGGCTCAGCCCGGCCCAGTCGGCCGAACTCGCCGAACTGCTCGACTACGTGCAGGGCGTGCTCCGCACCGCCACCGAAGGGGCCGTGATGCGGAGCAACGCCGAGCGGGTCGAGCTCGAGTTTCCCGACTGGCAGGCGATCCTCGACCTCCAGGCCCGGCTCTCGCAGCTGCTCCGAGAGATCGGCGAGCCCTCCTCCGGCTGACGCGATCGACGGTGTATAGTGCGGCCTTCCCCGCGAGGCCCACGGATGAGCACGCTCCCCTTCGCCCACCTCCACTGCCACAGCCACTACAGCCTCCTCGACGGGGCCTCCTCGATCGACCGGCTGGTGGGCCGCACGGTCGAGCTGGGCATGAACGCCCTGGCGATCACCGACCACGGCAACCTCCACGGGGCCCTCGAGTTCTACGCCAAGGCCAAGGCGGCCGGGCTCAACCCGGTGATCGGCTACGAGGCCTACATCGCCCCCGGCAGCCGGTTCCAGAAGGATGCGGGCTCCCAGAAAGACTCGAGCTACCACCTCACCCTCCTGGCCCGCGACCGGCAGGGCTTCGCCAACCTCCTCCAGCTGGCCACCAAGGCCTACCTGGAGGGCTTCTACTTCAAGCCCCGGATCGACCGCGAACTGCTGGCGGAGTTTGGCGACGGCCTCTTCTGCCTCTCCGGCTGCCTGTCGAGCGAGTTTGCCCGCTCGCTGATCGGAGCCGGCCCGGGGCAGGCCGAGTCGCTGGCGGAGGCCCGGGAGATCGCCGGCTGGTTTCGCAACACCTTCGGCGACCGCTACTTCCTCGAGATCCAAGACAACGGCCTCGAGGTCCAGCGGCAGGTCACCGAGGCGGCCCTCGACCTCTCCCGGGAGCTGGGCATTCCGCCGGTCGCCACCTGCGACTGCCACTACGTCAACCGCGAAGACGCCGAGGCCCAGGACATCCTCCTGTGCGTCAACACCGGTCGGTTTCGCAACGACGCCAGCCGGATGCGGATGGACTCGGCCGAGTTCTATCTCAAGAGCCCGGAGGAGATGCACGCCGGCTTTACCGGGCTCGACCGCGAGACCGTCACCGCCGCCGTGGCCCGCAGCCAGGAAATCGCCGACCAGGTCTCGATCGACCTCGACCTCAGCAAGCGGCACTTCCCCGGCTTCGACGTGCCCGGCGGCCGCTCGGCCTCCGAGGAGCTGCGGCGGCTCTGCCTGGAGGGGCTCGAGGAGCGGTACGCCGCGGTCCCCAAGCGGTGGGCCGACGGGCTCGTGCCGTCCGCCGCCGGCGGCGGCCAGTTGCATGCCGAGGTGCTCGACCGGCTCAACCGCGAGCTGGGCGTGATCGACACCCTCGGCTTCGCCAGCTACTTCCTGATCGTCTGGGATTTCGTGCGGCATGCCCGGGAGCGGGAGATCCCGGCGGCCGCCAGAGGCTCGGGCGTGGGGGCGCTGGTGGCCTACTCCCTCTATCTGTCGCACGTCTGCCCGCTGGAATACGACCTCCTCTTCGAGCGGTTCCTCGACGTCAACCGGCTCGAGGCGCCCGATATCGACATCGACTTCTGCAAGGAGCGACGGGGCGAGGTCATCGACTACGTCAAGCAGAAGTATGGCGCGGCCAACGTCGCCCAGATCGGCACCTTCGGCACGCTCGCCGCCCGGGCCGCGATCCGCGACGTGGGCCGGGCCCTGGGCATGCCGGTGACCCGCGTCGACCAGATCGTGGCCCTGGTGCCCGACCAGCTGGGGATCTCCCTGGAAGACGCCGCCGCCCCCGGCACGCAGCTGGCCGACGCCTGCGAGGCCGACGCCGAGGTGGCCGAACTGGTCGGCCTGGCCAAGCGGATCGAGGGGCTGGCCCGCAACGTCGGCACCCACGCCGCGGCGGTCGTGATCGCCGACCGGCCGCTCGTGGAATACGTGCCGCTC
>CAYRNG010000258.1:0-1618 GCA_964425395.1 uncultured Candidatus Kuenenia sp.
ACACGAGGCGTGACGGGGTTTAGCGGACCGAGGTTCAAGACAGGTTGGAGCGGCCGGCAGCAGCCGGCAGAAAGAGGCACGAGTGGCAGTTCGGATCTATACCCTGGCGAAGGAACTCAAGCTCGACAGCAAGGAGCTGGTCGAGCTGTGCACCCGCGCCGGCATCCAGGACAAGGGCTCCGCCCTGGCCAGCCTCAGCGACGAGGAAGTCGCCAAGCTCAAAGACTTCATGGCCGGCAAGGCCAAGCCGGCGGCTGAGCGGCCCGCCGCCCCCGTCCGGCCGGCCGCCCCGTTGCGGCCCGCCGCGGCCGGCCCCGTCAAGCGGGAGGACTACATCGCTCCCGGGGGCGTGGCCAAGGGCAAGCCGCCCGAAATCACCGCTCCCAAGCCAGCCGCACCCGCCGGCCCGGCGGCCGCCGCCAAGCCGGCCGAGGGTCGGCCCCGGCCGGGCGGCCGGATGGGCGAGGGGGGCAAGCCGATGCCCCGGCCCGCCTTCAAGCTCGCCCCCCTGCCGGCGGCCGGCCGGGCCAGCCCTCCGCCGGCCCGCGGCAGCCAGGAGCCGGTGGCCCAGAAGCCCGACGTCAAGCTGCCGCTCGACGCGATCCGCAGCGCCAAGGCCGGAGGCGCCAAGCCGCTGGCCGACCACATGCGGAAGCACGAGCAGCGGCAGGCGGCCGAGGCCACCCGGGCCCGCACCGGCGGCCTCTTGCGGGGCGGCGCCGGCGCCGCTCCGATACCGCCGCCCCTCCAGCCGGGCGTTCGCCCCCGGCGGACGCCCGCCAAGCCGGGGGGGGGCGACGACCTGCTCGGCGGCCGCGAGCTCCGCCAGCTGCACCGCAAGAAGATCACCGACAAGCGGGGGGGCGACGACGACGACGGCCTCCTTCGCCGCCGCCGGGCCCGGCCCCGCAAGGGCTCGGGCGCCTCGACCGCCGCGCCCCGCAAGACCAACGCCTCGATCCAGGTGCCCTGCAGCGTGCGGGCATTCTCCGAGGCGATCGGCCTGGCCGCCAGCGAGGTGCTCAAGAAGCTGCTCGGCTTCGGGATGGAGTCGATGCCCAGCATGAGCACCATGCTCGACCACGAAACGGTCGAGCTCTTGGCCGCCGAGCTGGGCGTGGAGCTCGACATCAAGACGGCCGAGGATCTCGAGAAGGAGCTGTTGGCGGGCTTCGACGCGGTCGACGAGGATCCGGCCCTGCGGCTGCCGCGGGCTCCGGTGGTCACCTTCCTGGGGCACGTGGACCACGGCAAGACCTCGCTGCTCGACAAGATCGTGGGCAGCGACGTGGCCGCCCGCGAGAGCGGCGGGATCACCCAGCACATCCGGGCCTACACCATCGCCCGCAACGACCGGCCGATCACCTTCGTCGATACTCCCGGCCACGAGGCCTTCACCCAGATGCGGGCCCGGGGGGCGAACGTGACCGACTGCGCCGTGATCGTGGTGGCGGCCGACGACGGGATCATGCCCCAGACCGAGGAGGCGATCAGCCATGCCCGGGCGGCCGGGGTGCCGATCGTGGCCTGCATCAACAAGATCGACCTCCCTGGGGCCGACATCGAGAAGGTCTACCAGCAGCTGGCGGCCAACGAGCTGTTGCCGACCGAGTGGGGG
>CAYRNG010000259.1:0-27207 GCA_964425395.1 uncultured Candidatus Kuenenia sp.
AGCAGCCGAGCCAGGTCGCCGCCCCAGGCCGGGTAGCTCCGGCCCTCAGCCAGCGCCTTCTCCGGCACGAAGACCGTCTGACTGCCGACCGCCCAAGGCTGGCCGTCGACGAGAGTATCTTGGAAGAGCATCATCGGCCGGTGCGGAATGATCTCGGGATCTTCCTCCGCCTCCTCGCGGTCGATCGGCAGAAAGTCCTGGTCGACCAGCTGCGGCTGGCCAGTCTCGGAATCGAGCACCGGCATCCCATGGAGGCTGACGTGGCGATGCCCGGCGGCGTCGGCCTCGAGCGAGGCGGCCAGCTGCTTGGGGGTGAACCGCGGCGCCAGGAAGGGATAGTCGGGGACTTCAGCCGGCTCGCCCAGGGCGCCGGGCCGGAAGGCGACGTCCCAGCGGTCCATCTGCATGATGTGGCAGCCGCCGCAGTTGAACTGCTCGGCAACGACCAGGCCGTCGAGCCGGGCCTGCTCGCGGGGCCCGGGGTTGTGGACAAACTGCGGTGCTGGCGGCTCGGCGGCGAGGCCGAGCACAAAGGTCATCACCGCCTCCCGCTGCTCGTCATCGAAGGGGAACTGCGGCATCCGGTACCGCTCGTTGTAGGTCTTGTTTTCGGCCTTCTTGTAGTCGTAGCTCCGCGGGGCCCGGAGCTTCTGCCAGAGGAAGCCCTCCCGCTCGTGGCCGACGAGCTTCTCCAGGAAGAAGCCGGTGTCGGGGTCGAGGCTCTGGGGATCGACGTGCACCTCGTCACCCCGGACCACGTACGCAAGCTCGGTCGGGAAGGGCGAATCGGCGGCGGCCGCGGCGTGGCCGTGATCGTCGGCATGGCCGGCCTCGGCGTCGCCGTGCTGGCCGGGCTTCGCGTGGCCGTTGCCCTGATGGCCGCCGTGGCCGTGCCCCTCGGCCAGCTGGTGCATCACGAAATGGGATACCTGCTCGAAGGCGATCCGGCTGGGATCCTTGCGGCCCCAGTCGGCCAGCGCCGCCCCGGCCGGCTTGGCATCCTCGAAGCCGGGGATGTCGTGGCAGGAGTAGCAGGCCAGCTTGCCGAGCGTCTTCTTGCCGACGTAGTTGAGCAGGGTCGCCTCGCGGCCGGGGCCGTCGAGTTCGACGAGCATCTGCTCGTCGCCGCGGATCGGCTGCCCGGCCGGCACGCCCCGCTCGAGCACGGCCTGGGCCCGGGCGGTCGGGAACCGCTCCTTGAGGTAGAGAAGCGCCAGTTCGTCGAGGGCCGCCCGCTCGTCGGCCGTGAGCGAGTTGGCCGCCGGGATGTCCTCGGGCCGCCAGTCTTGGGTGGACTGCATCAGGTAGGCGGTGGCGTCGGCGGCCGGGTCAGTGAACGTGCCGTCGGGCTGCTCCCGCTTCTCGAGGAGCACGTTGGGCATGATCGTCTTGGGGTGGTAGCGGGCCGGCTCCCGAAGCCAGCTGTAGAGCCACTCGCGGCCCCGGGGGCTCGAGGCCATCTTGGCACCGATCCGGGAGAGGTTGGGCCCGTGGGTGCTCGTGGCTTCGGGGAAGTCGGCGTGCTGGTGGCAGGCCAGGCAGCCCGACAGCTGGAAGACCTTCTTGCCGCGGGCCGGATCGGCTGCCACCACGCCCTCGTAGGGCGTGACGTAGTCGAACGGCTGGCTCGCGTCGGCCAGGTAGCGGATCATCGAGCGGATCTCGATCGGCTCGTACCGCTGCGACTCCTCGAGCCCCGGACCCTCAAGATGGTCCCAGAGGCCGAAGAAGCGGGGCATCTTCGTGGAGGGGCGGAAGTCCTGCGGGTTGCGGAGCCAGGAGTAGGCCCAGTCGAAGCCGATCTTGCTGGCCACGTGGCGGAGGCTGGGGCCGACCTTGGGGAAGGTGCCCGGGGTGTCGGGATCCTTGAGCAGGCCCACCAGTTCGTGCGACCTGGGCGAGAGCACGGCGTCGTCGCCGGCGGCCGCATCCCGCTCGATCACGTCGCGGAGCCGGTCCCGCGACTCGCGGCCGTCGGGGCTCGTGCGGACCTCTTCGGCCCAGCGGAGGGCCGAGCTGCCCAGTTCGGCCAGACCCGGATCGGCCTGGAGGGCCGCGGCCACTTCGTGGTAGTTGGGATTGAGCCGGAGGTCGGGGCCGATCCGCTGGTCGGGGCCGTTCCAGCCGTTGATCTCGTGGCAGCCGTAGCAGCCGTACTGCCGGACGAGGTGGTAGCCCTCCACCAGCTTGTCGGCCGGCGGCTCGGGGAACTTCTCGCTGGGCTCGAGATCGACCACCTGGTGATGGCACTTCAGGCAGCTCGACTGCTCGAACCGGTTCGGCAGCATCGGGAAGATCCAGTGGTGGTTGTTGAACCAGCCGTATTCCTCGTGCCACTGGTGGGCCTGCTTGGGCGAGTTCGGCGTGTGCGAGGCCCACTTGAAGCTGGTCGAACTCCCCTGCCCCTCGTGGCAGATCGTGCAGCCGAAGCTCTGCATCGGATGGGGGCTCGAATCGCTCACGAACAGATCGAGCCGCGGATGGGTCGCGTAGGGCTGGGGCACGCCCCGCCGCACCTTGAGTTCGAGCGGACTGCCCCAGCGGGGCGTCTCGAGCAGGCCGCTCAGGGCCACCTGCCGGGCGGTGGCTCGCCGGCCGGCCACTTCCAAGATCACGTCACCCGGCTGGAGGCCTGCGCTGGCGGCGGCGGCCGCCGCCGGGACAGGATCCTCGAACTCGGTGGCCGGAGCGGGCAGGACCACGTTCACCGTAGCGGCCGCAGGGTCGAATACGCCCCGATCGGCCAGCCGCAGGCCATACAGGGCCTGGAGGGCGTCGTTGTCGCCGGCGGCCCGACTGGGAGCAGCCGCCCGGGCCTCCGCGATCAGCTTCTCGGCCTCCTCGGCGGGGGGCGTCGCAACCGCGAGCGTGATCGTCTCGGCGGCTGGAAAGGCCGGGTCGTGGGGCGCGCCCGGCACCGACTTGTCCATCCCCCGGTGGCAGGTGATGCAGCGGTCGAAGCGGGCCACGTCGCGGAAGTTGTTGTTGATCGTCAGGTCGGGCAGCCAGACCTGCTCGATCCGCAGGGGGCCGTTGAAGGCGTCGAGCACCGGGAGCTCGAGCGCCGTCTTGCCCCAGTTGGAGCGGCGGTCGTCGTAGGGCTTCTGGAGTTGCACGAGCTTGAAGCGGTGGTCGGCGACGGCCTTGGCGGCCGTCTCCTCCTCGGCGGTGAATCGGGCGATCATCCCGTCAAGGCTCTTGCGGTGGGCGTTGGCGGCCTGGAAGGCGAGCGTGGCCTCGGTCACCTCCTCCCGCTTGGCATCGGCGAGGGCGAGCAGGTCGGTCAGCCGGTCGCCCGCCAGCCCGTCGGCGATCGCCAGCTCATAGTCGGCCCGGTACTTGTCGAACTCGGCCTTGCGGAGCTTGAGGGCCCCGGCCAGGAGATCCTCGCGGAACTTGGCCCGCTTGGCGGCGTCTCGCATCCGGGCGATCAGGTCACCGCGGAGAGCGAACCGCCGATCGGCGAGAGACGCCGCCGCGGTCGCCCCGCCGGCCTCGACCTGGGCCCGCAGGTCCTCGAGGGTGGCCACGTCCTGCTCGATGAGGGCGGCGGCCCGGGTGTCTTCCGGCACCGAAGCCACGGCCGTCACGAAGCTTCGGGCCAGCTCCTTGTCGAGCGGAGCCCGGCGAGACTCGGCCAAGGCCTCGTCGAGCTCGAGGCCCCGGAGCCGGTAGTCGGCCAGGTCCTGCTGCTCGATCCGGGCCCGGGCCGACCAGGTCTCGAGCTCCCGGTAGCCGCGGGCGTATTGCTTCCAGGGCCGGTCATGGTCGGCGGCCAGCATCCAGACGGTGGCCACAAGCAGCCCGAGCGCGGAGACTGCGAACACCACGTGCAGGAGCTTGAGATTCCGCCAGGTCTGTTCGGTTGCGGGCATCGGTCGTCACTTCTCCGGACGGCCGCGGGACGGCCGGCCACGAAACGGGATCGGAAGCAAGGGGTCAGAAGTTCAATTTGAACTCGGGGATGCTCACGATGTACTTCAGGTTGAGCGTCCAACGAAGCACCATCTTGAGCGGCAGCGAGAGCATCAGGAGCATCAGGTTGGCCATGATCATGTAGCGGATGAAGCCCATCTTGGCGAACATTCCCCGGAAGATCGTGACCGCCAACAGCGGCGGCAGGGCCACGAGATAAAGCCCCAGGGCCACGAGCCCCGGCGCCTCGCGGAGCAGCACCGTGCCAAACCGGACGTACCACGGGGCATCGGCCGCTGCCCGGGGCAGCGGCATGTCGAGCAGGTTGACCCAGAACATCTGGTTCAAGTCGACGTTGTTGAGCACCTCGACCTTGTAGGGCGTCCAGTACTCGAACGGGCCGTAGAAGTTCCAGTTGGGCCCGCGGAGGAAGGTGCCCAGAATGATCAGCGTGATCCAGAGGACCAGAAAGCCGAACTGGTAGGTGAGGTAGGCGAACTTCCGCTCGGCGATCGAGGAGTAGCCGTTGCCCTTCTTGTTGTAGTCGAGGTAGGGCATCGCCATCAGGCCGAACACGACCAGGCTGGGGAGCACCACGCCGGCATACCAGGGGTCGAAGTAGACGAGCATTTCCTGGAGACCGAGGAAGTACCAGGGAGCCTTGGAGGGATTGGGCGTTTTGACGCTCGAGGCCGGCTCCTCGAGCGGAGCGGGCAGGCAGATTGCCCAGAGCAGCAGGAAGGCGGTCACGGCCACCATGCAGATCAGCTCGGTGTAGACGAGGTCGGGCCAGACGAGCACCTTCTCGTCGTCGAGCTTTTCCAGCGGCGGCTCGCCCCGGGCGATCCGCTCGTCGTTGACCACCGCCTGCTTGGTGGCCACCCAGGTGAAAAAGGCCAGCAGGAACACGAGCCCCACGATCGGCACGTTGTCGGGCTTCATCACGATGGCCGCGAAGTTTTGGTCGGCCATCGCCAGGCCCATCAGGAGGAGGGCCGCGTTGAAGATCGTCCAGGCCACCATCGGCTTGACGAAGAACGCCCGAAAGACGAACAGGATCGTGAACAGGGCGACCGTGCCGAGCGAATAGAGCACCGGCCCGGAGAGGGCATTGACGAGCGACCGCACCCCCGCCGGCAGCCCCGGCACGAGGGACGGCGAACCGGAGAGCGCCAGGCTCGCCAGCACCATCATCAGGCCGGCGAAGGCGGCCCAGATCACGGCCCTCGTCGTCTGGCCCCAGTTCTGCCAGAGCAGGTAGGCGAACACGCCGTTGATGGCCGCGATGAAGGCGTAGTAGCCCCCCAGGAACCCGGCCACGTCGCTCAGGAAAAAGGGATCAGAGTGCATGGAAAGTACGCCGCGGTTAGAGCGGGCCGCTGATGCCGCCGTCCTTGCGAACCCGCCAGAAGTGGATCGCCAGGAGCAGGGCCACGGCCAGAGGGATGGCAATGCAGTGGAGCACGTAGAAGCGGTTGAGCGTCTCCTCGCCGACGAACCGGGCGCCGAGGAGGCCGAACCGGGCATCGGAGGCGTCGGTGATCATGTCGATCCCGCCGATCGTGAGCAGCTGCGCTCCCGGGCCCTCGTAGCCCAACAGCGGCGTCGCCCGAGCCATGTTGGAGCCCACCGTGATCGCCCAGATGGCCAGCTGATCCCAGGGCAGCAGGTAGCCGGTGAACGAGAGCAGGAGCGTGAGCAGGAGGAGGATCACGCCAACCACCCAGTTGAATTCCCGGGGCGGCTTGTAGCTGCCCGTGAGAAACACCCGGTACATGTGCAGCCAGGTGGTGATCACCATCGCGTGGGCGCCCCAGCGATGGAGCTCCCGCAGGATGCCCAGGCTGGTCACGTCGCGAAGGGCGAGGATGTCGTTGTAGGCCCATTCGAGCGTGGGCCGGTAATAGAACATCAACAGCACGCCCGTGACCGTCTCGACCATGAACAGGAAGAACGTCACGCCCCCCATGCACCACGTGAACGAAAGGGCGATGCCCTGCTTCTTGATCGAGACCGGGTGGAGGTGGAGGAAGAAGTTGGTGAGCATCACCACGATCCGATTCCGCCGGTCGAGCGGCATCGGATGGCGGAAGATGCTCTTCCAGATCTGCGAATTGCGGATGGTCTCGCCGATGGCCATGGGCTTGGGAACTCCCCTTCTCAGACTGTCACGAACGACTCAGGGTCGGCCCACTGGCCGAGCTCCTCCTGGAACCGCCGGCTCTTGTCCACTTCGAGCTGGCCGTCGTCGGCGATCCGAATCGCGTATCGCTCGAGCGGCCGCGGGGCCGGACCCTCGAAGTTGATGCCGTCCTTGTAGAACCCGCTGCCGTGGCAGGGGCACTTGAACTTCTGCTCGGCCTCGAGCCAGCTCGGCGTGCAGCCCAGATGGGTGCACACGGTCTGGAGGGCGTAGATCTGCTGCTGCCCCTCGTACTCGCCGTTGACCACCCAGACGCCGTACTGGGCCACGAACTTCGTCTCCACCTTGCCGGCCGGGAAGCCCTCCTTGGAGCCGACCTTGAAGGAGCTCGGCGGCTCGGCCAGGACGTTGGGGAAGAAGTAGCGGGCCAAGCCGAGCGTAAACAGCCCGCCGGTCACCGACAGGGCCGAAAAGCCGACGGCCAGGGCCGAACCCGTCGCGATCTGGAGGAAGCTGCGGCGGTCCTCGCCGTCGGCTTTCTTGGCCGCGGCTTGAGCCGGCCGGGCAGGCCGCGGGGGCACGACGCGGGGGGCCGGCTTGGCGGCCGCCGGTGCGGCGGGCTTGGGCTTGGCAGCCGGACGGGCCGGGGCCTCGGCCTTGGTCACCGGCCCCGGCTTGGCAGTTGCTCGGGCGGCGGCCAGGATGCTGGCGGTGTCGCGTTGCACGCCGGCCTTGCCTCCCGAGGGGGCAGCCTTGGCGGCGGCGGCTGGCTTGGCAGCAGCCGCTGGCTTCGCGGCTGCGGCGGGCTTCGCAGCGGCCGGCTTGGCCGCGGCTTCGGCAGCGGGAGCATTCTTGGCCCGGGCCAGCGCCAGGATGTCGGCCACGCTCGGCCGGCCGCCGGCACCGGTCGCGGCCGGCTTCGCCGCCGCGGGCTTTGCGGATGCGGGCTCATGCGCCGGCTGGGCCGCCGCCTCGGCGGGCTGCTCGCTTGCGGGCGGAGCCGCGGCAGCCTTGCCGTCAGCCGACCGGGCCGCGGCCAGGATTTCCGCGACCGACATCTTCTTCTTGTCTGCCATCGAATTCCTCGCCGACCTGGCAGCCCCCGCCGCACCGCGGCCGAGAGGCGACCAAAAAGTCCTCGAAATATGCGTTTCGTCCGAAGCGGAGAGAGTTCGTGATTTTTTTCACGAACTCTTCCTTAACTGTATCGATGCCCCCCAACCTGTCAACGTCGGCTGCCGGAGAGGTGCCGAGCCGGGGACCTGCGGCAGGCCCAGCCGAAGCCGAACCAGCGGCCTCAGGCTGGCTGAAAATCGCCCCCCCAGCCGCCGAAACGAGCAGCACCGGGGCTTTCCCGATCCCGCTCGGAACCCGGCCGGGTAAAACGTGGCAGTTCTGGCGGTGGCCTGCCGGCCTCCCTTCCCCCTTCCCCAACCTGCCTCAATCCCGAGAGGAGTCCTTCCTTGAACCAGTCCAGCCGCGTGCTCGTCATCGGCGGCGGTGGCCGCGAACACGCCCTCGCCTGGAAGCTCGCCCGCGACGGGGCCGAGGTGCTCGTGGCACCGGGCAACGCCGGCACGGCCGAAGTCGCCGAGAACCTGCCGGTGAAGGCCGACGACATCCCGCGGCTCATCGAGCTGGCCCGGGATCGCCAGGTCGATCTCACGGTGGTCGGCCCCGAGGCGCCGCTCGTGGCCGGCATCGCAGACGCCTTCACGGCGGCCGGCCTGCGGATCTTCGGTCCCTCCGCCAAGGCGGCCCAGCTCGAGGGGAGCAAGATCTTCTGCAAGCAGATCCTCCACCGTGGCGACGTGCCGACGGCGATGTTCCGCGAGTTCCGCTCGGCGGCCGCGGCCCGCAAGCACCTCGAGGAGCGGGAGGACATGCCGGTGGTCGTCAAGGCCGACGGCCTCGCGGCGGGCAAGGGGGTGTTCGTGTGTGCCGACCGGGCGGAGGCTCTCAAGGCCGTCGCCACGCTGGCGGATGATCGGCAGTTCGGGGCCGCCGCCGGCAGCATCCTCGTCGAGGAGCGGCTCGACGGCGTGGAGGTGAGCGTGATGGCGATCACCGACGGCCGCACGATCGTCACCCTGCCCCCCCTCCAGGATCACAAGGCGGCCCACGACGGCGACACCGGCCCCAACACCGGCGGGATGGGGGCCTACTGCCCCACGCCCTTCGTGGACGAGCCGCTGCTTCGCGAGATCGAGGCCCGGATCCTGGTGCCCACCGTGCATGCGATGCGGCGGGCCAAGGTGCCCTTCCACGGCATCCTCTACGCCGGCTTGATGCTCACCTCCCAGGGCCCGAAGGTGCTCGAGTTCAACGCCCGATTCGGTGACCCCGAGTGCCAGGCCCTGCTCGTGCGGCTCGAGTCGAGCCTCCTCGAGCTGCTCGATGCGGCCACCGACCGGCGGCTCGACAGTGTCGCCGTGCCGACCTGGCGGGAGGGGGCGAGCGTCGCGGTGGTGATGGCCAGCGAGGGCTACCCCGGGCCGGTCGCCCGGGGCGGGCAGATCCGCGGCCTCGAGGCGGCGGGGCGGCTCGATGGCGTGGAGGTGTTTCAGGCCGCCACCCGGGCCACCGATCAGGGCGTCGTGGCCGACGGAGGCCGGGTCTTGGCGGTGACCGCCGTGGACGAGTCGCTCGCCCGGGCCAAGCTGCGGGCCTACACGGGCGTGCGGGAGATCCGCTGGCCGGGGGCCTGGTGCCGGAAGGACATCGCCGACAAGGGGCTCCGCCGGGAGCGGGAGCTGCTCGCCGCCGAGCCGGCCGAGCCCGAACTGGCGGGCCAAGCGGTCGAGCCGGCCGGCCCTGGAGAGGCACCATGAAGCTCCGCGTCGGGATCGTCGGTCTGGGTGAGCAGTGGGAGTCAAGGCACCTGCCGGCGCTGCGGGCCCTGGCCGACCGGTTCGAGGTGCGGGGCATCTGCGAGCAGGTGGCCCACCGGGCCCAGCGGGCGGCCAGCCAGCTCGGTGCCGCCGCCGTGGACGGCTTCCGGGCCCTGGCGGCCCGCGACGACATCGACGCCCTCCTCTGCCTGGCCGAGCAGTGGTATGGGGTGACGCCGATCCTGGCGGCCTGCGACCACGGCAAGGCGGTCTATTCGGCGATCGCCCTGCCGGTCGAGGCCGCCGAGGCGGCCGCCCTCAGGGCCCGGGTGGAGGAGGCGGGCATCGCCTTCATGGCCGAGCTGCCCCGCCGGCACGCGCCGGCGACGGTCCGCCTCAAGGAGCTGATCGCGACCCGGCTGGGGGCCCCGCGGATGCTGTTCTGCCACCGCCGGATCCCGCTCGACGAGCCGGCCCGCGGAGGGGCGGCCCGCGATCGCGGCCAGCAGATTCGCGAGCTGACCGAACTGGTGGACTGGTGCCGCTACGTCGCCGGCTGCGAGCCGACGAGCGTGGTGGCGGTCCGGCACGCCGAGACTCCCGGGGCCGAACTCGAGGACTACCGGATGATGAGCCTCGACTTCTCTCCCCCGGGCCGCACCGGCGAGGGCGTGCTCGCCCAGATCAGCTGCGGCTCCTACATGCCCCGCCGCTGGGAGGAGGCGGTCGGCTTCCGCCCCCCGGCCGCCCTCCAGGCCGCCTGCGCCGACGGGATCGCCTTCGTGGACCTGCCGGCGAGCCTCGTCTGGTTCGACACCGCCGGCCGCCACCAGGAGTCGCTCGAGAGCGAGCGGCCGGTCGGGGAGCAGATGCTCGTCCAGTTTCACCGCCGGGTGACCAGCCTCGTCCGCAGCATGAGCGGTCTCGACGACGCCCTGGCCGCGATCCGCGTCGTCGAGGCAGGCGAAACCAGCCAGACCGAAGGCCGCCGGGTCTGGCTATAGCGGGTCGCGGGAGGGGTTGCCCGTGCTATCTCGACGGCGTTGGAAACCGAAGCGCAGGCAGGATGCCGGAGCGAGGTTTCCATCGAGCGAGCTGGAGGCAGGATGCCGGAAGCGAGCGTCCGGCGAGATGGCACGGGCAACCCCGACCCACGGAGGGGGCTGCGTCAACTGGCCGACTGGATAAGAATCCCGCCGCTACGTGCGCTGTGTCAACTGGCCGGCGGGATGGAATCCCGCCGCTACGTGCGTCTGCGTCAACTGGCCGACGGGATAAGAATCCCGCCGCTCCGTGGCGGGCGTGTCGGCAAAACGGAGCCGTGACGTCAGATCGCCTCACTGCCCCGTTCGCCGGTGCGGATCCGGACGCATTCGTCCATCGGCAGCACGAAGATCTTGCCGTCGCCGATCTCACCGCGGTCGCCCGTCCGGCCCCCCTTCACGATCGCGGCGATCGTCGGCTCCACGAAGTCGTCGTTGACGGCAATCTGGAGCTGCACCTTGCGGAGCAGGTTGACGGCGATCTCATGGCCGCGGTAGGTCTCGGCATGGCCCCGCTGCCGGCCGAAGCCCTGCACGTCGAGGACGGTCAGCCGGAAGACCTCCACTTCGGAGAGCGCCTCCTTGACGCTTTCGAGCTTGTTGGGCTGGATGATCGCGATGATGAGCTTCACGGATGCCGCCTCGGGGAGAACCCGTATGGTAGCGGACGGCCGCAGCGATGACCCTCAAGCCACATCGATCGATTGAAGGATGCCCCGGCCTGGGCGAGCTAGGCGGAGTGCCCACCCAAGCCGGATGGGGCATCCTTCTGGACGATGGCTGCCGAGCGGAAGTTGGCTCGTCGTTGCCTGGCGGCAGACCCGAAAAGATGCAACGGGTGCGGGCAGTCGACAGCCACTCGCGGGCAATGATCCATAGGAGGGTGCAAACGGCGTGCCGTCCGCATTTTTCCCGGGGTGCGGACCGCTGGCTGCGTGTGTCACGCCTGTTTTGGGCCGTTTTTCAATTTCCCTGGTCAGTTGACCGGGTCGCCAAACTCCCCCTACTCTGCCACTCCCGGAGGCCGCCGCACGTTTGTGATGCAGCAAGCTGCCCGGGAACAGAGCAGCCGCCTCTCCGACCGGGGGAGGCCAGTCAGGATTCGCCCCCGAGGTCGTGATGCCGTCCCCCGCCTCCTCGCTCGTGCCGGTGCCCGTCGGGCTCGGCCGGCAGGAACTCGTGGCTGCCCTGGCCGAGGCCTTTCCCGAGGCGGCTTCGGCGGCGGGGGAGCCGGCTGCCGGGGCCGGGCTTCAAGTGCGGGGGGGCCGGGCCGCGGCGATCGCCCGGCTCGCCGACCTCGACCCGGCGGCCTACGCCCGCTCCCGCAACCAGGTGACCGGGGCCGTCTCCCGGCTCTCTCCCTGGATCCGGCACGGCGTCCTCTCGCTGGCCGAGGTTCGCGACGCCGCGGTCGGCCGGGTGACCGATCCGGAGGCCGCGGAGAAGTTCATCTCGGAACTGGGCTGGCGGGAGTATTGGCGGCAGGTCCAGGCGGCCCTCGGCGACGGGATCGCGGTCGCCATCGAGCCCCCGGCGGCCGTTCCCCGCCGGCCTCCCATGGCCGACATGCCGGCCGACGTCCTGGCCGCCGCCACCGGCCTGGCCTGCATCGACGACTTTGTCTCCCGGCTCCACGCCACCGGCTGGCTGCATAACCACGAGCGGATGTGGCTGGCCTCCTGGCTCGTTCACGTGCGGGGCGTCGCCTGGCAGGCCGGGGCCGACTGGTTTCTCACGCACCTGATCGACGGCGACCCGGCCAGCAACCACCTCTCCTGGCAGTGGGTGGCCGGCACCTTCTCGGCCAAGCCTTACCTCTTCAATCGCGAGAACCTGGAGCGGTTCACGGCCGGAGTCCACTGCCGGCAGTGTCCGGTGGCGGGCTCCTGCGACGTCGAGGGTTCCTACGAGGATTTGGCAGGACGGCTGTTTGCCGACGGGTCAGGCCCGCGAAGCGGACCTACGGTGAAGCTCCCGCCGGCGGCTCCCTGGCGGCCGACGGCAGACGCCGCCGCTCCCCGCCGGCCGCTCGTCTGGCTCACGCTCGATTCGGCGGCGGCCACGAGCCCGGTCGTGGTCGCCCATCCGGCCGCTCCCAGAGTCGTGGTGATCGATCGCGAGTGGCTGGCCCGGGAGCGGCCGGCACTCAAGCGACTGGTGTTTCTCTGGGAGTGCCTGGCCGACGTGCCGGGCGTCGAGATTCACTCGGGCGATCCCGCCGCGGTCCTCCCTGCCCGGGCTGCCGCCCTCGGCTGCGACGGGATCGCGGTCGCCGACACCCCCTGCCCGCTCGTCCGCCGGGCGGCGGCGGCCGTCGCCGCGGTGCTGCCCGTGGCTGTCTGCCCCTGGCCTTTGTTCTGCGACCAGCGGCGGGTGGCCGACCTGGGGCGGTTCTCCCGGTTCTGGCAGAAGGTCAGCCGCTCGGCCATGCAGCCAACGCCCCGCTGATCGCCGCCGCGAACGCTTCCCAGGGAGCCGCCGCGGGTGGCGGGGCCTGGAACACCAGTTTGTCGCCCGTGAGCGGATGGTCGAAGGCCAGGCCCGCGGCATGGAGTGCCAAGGGGCCGGCCTCGGCTACGGCCGGCGGCGCGTAGAGCCGATCGCCGACGATCGGGCAGCCGAGTTCGGCGAGGTGCACCCGGATCTGGTGGGAGCGGCCGGTGAGCGGCTCGACCGCGAGGAGGCTCGTCGCGGCGGCCGGATCGCTGGGCCCGTGGGTCGCCACCAGCCGCCAGCGGGTGGTGGCCGCGCGGCCCAGAGTCGCATCGACCCGCTGCCGCGGCGGCCGGGCGCGATCGGCCGCCAGCGGGAGGCTCACCGTGCCGGCCGGTTCGGGTGGCCGGCCAGCCACGACCGCCAGGTATCGCTTGGCGACCCGCCGCTCCTCGAAGGCGATGCCGAGGGACACCCGCGGTTCCCTGCTCCGGGCCAGCACGAGGAGCCCGGAGGTGTCGCGGTCAAGCCGGTGAACGGCTTCGAGCGGCCCGAGCGTGGCCGCCAGCCGCACGGCCACCGCCGGCGGGTCGAGCGGCGTGCGGGCCGGCACGCTTGGCATCCCCGACGGCTTGTCGACCACCACGATCGCCTCGTCGGCGAACACGATCCGCGGCGGGGGCGCGTCATGCATGGGGCGGCACGAGGGTTCGGCTGTTGGGCGTGGGGGATGGGGTGGTTCTCATGCCCACCGTCCCCGGGCTTGCGCCCGGGGTTTCTATTGGATCCCCGGGCTTGCGCCCGGGGTTTCTACAGGAGCCCCAGGAGGGTGACCCAGCGGCAGAGGAGGTCGGCCGGCGGCACTCCGGCCGGGGATGGTTCGAGCAGCCCCGCCGGATAGCCGGCCTCTTCGAGCCGGGCCCGGTCGCGGGCCACGCGGCCGCGGGCTTCTTCGTCGGCTCCCGGTCCCAACAGCACCCACCAGGCGGCTCCCGGCTCCGCCGGCTTGAGCTCGGCCCGCCGCGGCAGCGCCGCCTCCACGAGGGCCACGCCGCCGGTCGCCGACCCGAGCCGCTCGGCCACCAGCCAGGCGAAGGCGGCGCCGGCTTCCACGCCGGCCACCCCGATCCGGGAGGCGTCGATCGGCCGGCGGCGGGCAAGCGCGGCGATGGCCCGGGTCACGGCGGGGAGGTCGTCGCGGCTCCAGCTGGCCGGATCGGCCGACCCGGGCAGGATCACCGCCACGTCGTGGCGGGCGGCGGCCAGCTTCCAGGCGGCGGCCTCGGACTCGGCCACCGGGCCGTGCGGGCTGCCGAGCCAGACGACGAGGCCGACCGGCCCCGTGCCCCGCGGGATCACCGCCACCGCCGGCAGGGCCACGTCGGCCCCGGCCAGGCGAACCACCTCGACGGCCTCGGCCGGGCCGGCGAGTGGGTCGCGAGCCAGCGGATCGTCGGCCGGCCGCGGCTGCGGCGGCCCGGACGCGGGCACGTCGCCCGGCATCAGGATCGTGGCCACCTCGGTCGTGATCGCGGTCGTGCCGCGGCGGATGGCGAGCGTCACCCGTTCCCCCGGCTCGACGCCTGCCAAGATACCGGCCGCCGCTGCCCGCCCGTCGAGCGGCGTCGCTGCGGCCGCGGGCGTGGCGATCGACTCGATCAGGTCGCCGGCCTGAATGCCGGCTCGGTCGGCCGGTCCCGCCGGCACCACCCAGCCCACCTCGAGCGGCCCGGCCCGCTCCGCGTCGTCGGCCGGCGCCGCCACGATCCCGAGCACCGCCCGCTGCCAGGCCGGCAGCGCCGCCACGAGCGTCGCCCGGGCCTCGATGATCTCGACGGCCTCGGGCTTGCCAGCGTCAGCCTGTCCAGTCTCCCGCTTGCCGGCTTCCTCCTGGCTGGCATCGGCCTCGCTGGCACCGGCCGGGCCGGCGTCGGTCGGCCGGGCCACCCGGAGCGTCACCGTGTCGCCGGCCCGCCGCGGGGCGATCGCATGCCGGGCGTCGGCGATCCGCGTCACCGGGCGGCCGTCGATGGCGGTGATCCGGTCGCCTGGCCGAAGGCCGGCTCGGGCCGCCGGCGAGCCCTGCTGCACCGAGGCGATCACCGGCTCGCCGTTGATCGCGTCTCGCGAGCGGTAGCCGATCCCGAGGATGCCCCGCTCGAGCGACTCCCCCCGGGTCAGTCGCGGCAGCACGGCCAGCACGTCTTCCAGCGGCACGGCAAACCCGATGCCCGCGTCGTAGAGCTCGGTGCCCGTCGTCATCCCGGCGGTGTCGGCCGGCAGCGGGGCCAGGATCCCGATCACCCGGCCGCCGATGTCGAGAAGCGGGCCGCCGTAGTTCATCGGCGACGTGGCCGCATCGGTCTGCACCGCCTTGCCCCAGGCCCGGTTGGTCGCCGACACGATCCCCACTGCCACGCTCGGCTCCGCCGCCGACCAGCCCCGGCCCACGCCGATCGCCCACTGCCCGGGCCGGAGCGTCTCGCGGGCCACCGGCTCGAGCGGCGGTGCCTGCTCGAGCCCCTCGACCGCCAGAAGCACGAGGCCCCGCGAGCGGTCGCGGGCCCGCACCCGCGCTCCCCGCCGGCCGCCGTCGGCGAGCACCACCACCCCCTCGGTCACGTCGGCCGGAATCGCAAACTCGGTCGCGAGCACGAGCCCCGGCCCGACGACAAGGCCGGTCGAAGGGCCGCTGCCGGGCGCCGCCTCGGCCCCGCCGCCGGCGGCCACGGCCGACAGCGCCAAAGGCTCGATCCGCACGACGGCCCCGGCCACCCGGGCGACGGCCGCCTGGAAGGCAGCCTCCTCGGCGGCGGACGGCTCCAGGGCAGCGACCGGCCGCGGCGTCACGATCGAGAGCACGAGCATGAGCAGGGCCGCGGCGGCTGCCGGCCGGCGGGCGAAGCTCGACGGTCCGGGGCGGCCCGTCATGGCCTGCCTCCCTGGGGCCGGGGGCCGAGGTCGAGCTCGACGAGCTGGCCACTGCGAATCACCGTCACGACGACCGGATCGCCCGCGGCCAGATTGCCGAGCGCCTGCTCGACGGCCGCCCGCGTGGCCACCGATCGGGGGCCGACCGCGATCACGAGATCGTCGGGCCGGAGGCCGGCCCGGGCGGCGGGGGAATCGGTTTCGACCGCTTCCACGAAGGGGGGCGTGCGGTCGAGCAGGTCGGGCACGAGGATCATGCCCACCAGTCGCGGGTCGAGCCGAGCGGCCGCGACCGGCCCGGCGGCGATCGCGGTGCCGCTGATCACGGCCTCGCTGCCGGCGGCCAGCTCGGCGGCCGGCAGCGCGTAGTTGAGCCAGATGCCGGCGGCGGTGCTCCGCAGTTCCTTTCCGAGCATGCCGATCAGCTCGCCGCGGGCGTCGATCACCGCCCCGCCAGCCGAGCCGGGATTGTTGGTGGTGCAGTCGAGCACGTAGACGCCGCCGCGAAAGGGAGCCTCGGCCGCCCCCCGTCGGGCCTCGAGCGGCACCACCGCCGCGATGACGCCTCGCTGGGCCGTGACCCGCTCGTCGCCGACGGCCACGCCGAACATGTTCGAGAGCGCATAGATCCGGGTGCCCGGCGGGCGGGCCGTGGCGTCGGCGGCGAGCGTGAAGGCGGGCAGGTCGGCGGCCTCGATCTCGAGCACCGCCAGCTCCCGCCGCGGGTCGATGCCCACCAGCCGGGCCACGTAGCGGCGGCCGTCGTCGAGCACGCAGTCGATCTGCTCGGAGTCGAGCACCGTGCTGGCCGCGGTCAGGATTCGTCCTTCGGGCGAGACGAGGATCCCCGACTGATAGCTCTCGAGGCCCCGCAAGCCGCCGGCACCGTAGAGCTTGACCACCTTGCGGGCCGCCCCGGCGATCACCTGCTGCGGCGCGGGCTCCGCCGCCGCCACGCCGGTCGCCAACGCCAAGACCGCGAAGCCAACGCTCAGTGCGATCACGGTGCGGCCTCCCCGAGGTTCCCGCTCTCCACCTCGAACGTGCCGAACCGCTCCGGCCCCCGCCAGACCTCGAGCCTGGCCGGCAGCCCCGCTCCGGCGGCCTCTCCGGCGGGCGTGATCCGGATCTCGCAGGGGTCGGCGTCGGGCTCGGTCCAGAGGTCGATCCCCACCACGCGGCCGCTGGCGTCCACGGCCAGGCGGGCCTCCACGCCGGCGACGACCGTCTCGAGCACGTCCACCAGATCGCCGCCGGCCGGATCAATCTGCCGCGGATCCCGCGGGGCGGTGCCCAGGTAGGTCGTCCGCCCCACCTTCGCTGGCCCGTCGCTCACGAGCCGCCGCCAGACCGCCAGGGCCGCCAGCATCCCGCCGCTGCCGGGGGGCACGGGGCTGGCATCAAGGGGCCCGGTGAGGTCGAGCTTCGAGGTGCCGGTCGGCAGGTCGATGACCGCCAGCGAGTCGGAGACCTCGATCCGAAACTCGCCCCCCGCCGCGAGCGTGCCGGCGAGCTCCCAGGGGCCCTGGACCGTGCCGCCCTCTGCTGCCCCGCCTTGGCCGGCCGTGAGCAGCTTCGCCACCCGGTCCCGCTCGACCTGGTTGAAGTGGTAGTTGATGAACCCGGGCCGGGCCTCGTAGCGGTCGCGGACGGCCGGAGGGAGGTCGGCCGCGCGGGCTGGCGGCCGCTGTCGGGCCTTCCGCGGCGGTGCTTTCCGCGGCGGGGCGTCTTCTCCGGGCTCCTCACCGTCGGGCGGTCCATCTGGCCCCTCGGCCCCGGCGGCCACGATCGCCGCCAGCTCGGCGGCGGTGTGCACGCCGGCCAGCCGGACCAAGATCTCGGTGCGGCGGCCGCCGCGGCGGTAGACCAGCGGCACCTGCCAGCCCGCCGGCAGCGTGCCGAGCACGTTCTTGAAGGCGTTGACCGTGCGGACTGGACGGCCCGCGAGCGACACGATCTCGTCGTCGTACCGCAGGCCCCGCCGCCAGGCGTCGGAGCTCTCCAGGATGTCGGAGACCACCACCCGGCCGTCGGCGTCGCTGGCCACCGTCGCGCCGAGCGTGGCATGGTCGCAGAGCCGGCCCCCCTTGAGGCAGCCGAGGAAGTTTCGCAGCTGGTTGGCCGAGATTGCATAGCCCGCCCCCACGTTCACCCGGCCCCGTTTCTCGAACGAGGCCCGGCCGTTGACGCCGATCAGCCGGCCGGCGGCGTCGAACAGGCCGCCTCCCGAGTTGCCCGGGTTGATGGCCGCATCCACCTGCAGGCAGTCGGCATACTCGAGGATCGTGCCGGCCGGGAACTGGTAGCGGTGGGTGCCCGAGACGATCCCCGCCGAGATCGAGGGGGCCAGGTCGGTGGCCAGCAGAAACGGGTTGCCGGCGGCGAAGCACCAGTCGCCCACCTCGACCGCGTCGCTGTCGGCCAGGGCGGCGAACGGGAAGTCGTCTTGGCCCAGCAGCTTGATCACGGCCACGTCGCCGGTCGGGTCGAGCCCCACGAGCACCGCCTCGTAGAGCCGGCCGTCGGCCAGGCCGCAGGTCATCGCCACGCCGGCCGGCTGGACGACGTGGAAGTTGGTCAGGGCGTAGCCGGCGGGGCTGATGAGCACCGCCGAGCCGCCACCGGCGGCCCCCGCGAACACGGCCACGGCCGTCGCCGAAGCGGCGCGGATCACTTCGATCCGGCGGGCCTCCGCCTCGAGCACCACGGGATCCACGGAGCCGGCGGCGGGCTGCTGGAGGGTAGCCGGCGGGAGGGCGGCGACCGGCCCGAGGCCGGCGGCGACGGCCAGGGCACCGGCGGCGATGCGGAGGATGCAGGCGGCGGGGCGGATCATTTCTCGAAGGCAGCCGCGGAGAGGCGGACACCGCAGCCGAGGTCGTCGGCCGCGGACTCGACGGAGAGCGTCAGCCGCCGGCCGGCCGCCACGTCGCAGTCGATGGCGATCGGCCCGGCCGCGATGCTGGCGGCATCGAGCTGCCGGCGGAAGGCCTCCCGGTCGTCCACCGTGAGCGTGACGAGCACCCGGGCGGGCGAGCCGGCCGGCACGTCGCGGTCGAGCGTGGCCCGCAGCCGGCGGGCGGCGGCGGGAATCCGCCAGCTGACCACCGTTCGCGGCCGGACCACGAGCGTCCCGCCGCCCCCCTCGGGATCGGCCACCGTCCGCGGACGGAAGAAGGCTGCCAGCCCCTCGATCTGGCCCAGGGAGTTGAAGAAGGGCTCGACGTCCACCCGCTCGGGCTCGAGCGTGGCCAGCGGCACGGTCCGGCCGGCCGCATAGTCGATCGATCGCAGCAGCCCGGCCGGCAGCCGGATCGCGTCGTCGAGCACGAGCCCGGCGGGGCTCCAGGCCAGGCCGGCCAACCGGAGCTCTCCGCCGGTCACCCGGACCACCGTGCCACCGGCCGGCGGCGTCGCACTCCGCAGCCACTCGATCCCGGCCACCTTGGCCCGCTTGACCGGGATCGTGTCGCCATCGAGCACCACCGTCACGCTCTCCGGGCCGACGCCCGCCACGGCGCACTCGACGAACTCCGGCCCGTCCTCGCGGCGGACGACGACGAGGTCGCTCGTCGGCCGCGGCGGCACCGCCTCCCGCCAGGCCGGCGCCGTCTCGCCGGCGGCCAGCCAGGCCACCCGCTGGACCCGCTCGGCCGGCAGCTCGATCCGGTCGCTGCCCACGGTGATGATCGCCCGCTCCCCCAGCTGGGAAAAGTCGTCGCCGGCCAGCGTGCCGCCGTCGCTGAGGCCGACCTGCACCGCCGGCGGGGCGGCCCGGCCGGTCGATTCCGCGACCAGCCGGCGGATTTCCGCCACCGGCCAGGTCTGCGGCCCCTCCTCCCCGACGATCGCGACCCGCTCGCCGTCGATCGCCTGGAGGGAACCGCGGTGGACGCTGCCGTCGGCCAACTCCACCCGCACCGCGACCGGCTCGCCGGCGGGCTGGTCACCGGCCGCGGCCGCCAGGGCCAGGAGCACGACAGCGGCGAGGCGAACGGCGGTCACGGCGCGGCATCCTCGCCGGTGGCCAACCGCTTGAAGTAGTGCTCGATCGCCTCGCGGTAGTGCGGCGGGAACTCCCGGCCGATCTGCTGGAGGGCGGCCTCCCGCTCCTGCGGCGGGAGGTTGCCCCAGCCGTCGCCGCCGCCGAGATCCCGCTTGCGAACCTCGCCCGGCCCGCGGCCGCCGGCCAGCTGGCTGTCGTCCATCGGCTGGAGGTCGCCCCCCTGCCCCGAGCCGCCGCCGCCGGCCCCGCCGCCGGCCTGGCCCTGCTGCTGCCGCTGCTGCTCCGCCTCCTCGATCAGCTTGTCGAGGGATTCGACGACGCCGTCCTGGACGCGGCGGGTGAGCGGGCCGGCGAGACCCTGATTGAGCCGCCGGCGAACGTCCCGCATCCGGCGGGCGATGTGATCGAGCGAGCCGCTCTCGACCGCCGCGATGTCGGCCCGCAGCACCGCCGCCAGCCGGGCGTAGCGAACCGGGATCTCGCCGTCGCGCTCCAGCAGTTGATCGAAGGAGTCGATGGCCGCCGCCCGGTCGAGGAGCCAATGCTGGCAGCAGCCGCGGAAGAAGAGCAGCCCGGCCGGATCAACCGCCGTAGCCAGGTCGAGATCGACCAGCAGCGGCAGGGCCTCGTCGAACCGGCCCTGGCGAACCAGCTCACGGCCCAGCCAGAGCGTGACCGCCTGGCGGGGGAAGTCGGCGGTCTCGGCCGAGCCGATCCAGGGAGGCGGCAAGGCCGGCCCGCCGGGCACCGCTGCTGCCCGGCGGATCTTCTCGACCCGCGGGTCGATCAGGGCCACGGTCGCGACCGCGGCCGAGACCGGGTCGGCGGCGGCGTCGGGTCGGTCCCAGATGGCCGCCAGCGGCTTGGCCAGGTCGTCGGCCCGGTCGGCCGCCGCGGCCGTCGCCCAGGCGACCGCCCGCTCCCGCACCGCGGCAGCCGGCGGCAGCCGCCAGGAGGGCTCGCGGGCCAGTTCGGGGTCGCCGGCCGCGGTGAGGGCCGCCCCGAGCAAGAGCAACGTCGTCGCGAGGCGAAACATGGGGGGCTCCACGGGGCTGCCGGCAGATTCATCATACCGCGGGTTGAGAGAAGCGGCGCGGCTGCACGTAGCCGCGGGTTTTTAACCCGTCGGACAGCGGGGCGGTGCCGACCGAAACCGGCGGCACAGGAACCGCGTCCCCAAGGGGCCGGGGGAATACAACCCCGCCGCTACGTGGCGGCCGGTTTGGCGGAACGTAGCCGCGGGTTGACCCTGCGGGCAGGCAAGCCTGAATTACCCGCCGGAAAGCGAGCGTCCGCCGAGCCGGCACGGGCTTGCCCCGAGCCGCCCGCGCAAAGGCCCTACCAGCAGGTCTTCCCGCCGTTGACCGCGATCGTCTGGCCGGTCACGAAGGCCGCCTCGTCGCTGGCGAGATAGACGGCCGCCCAGCCCACGTCGGCAGGCGTGCCCCAGCGGCCCATCGGCACGCTTGCCAGGTAGGCATCCTTGTCGGCCTGGGGGTCGCTGGCGTGCCGCTCCACGGGAATCCAGCCCGGGGCGATCATGTTGACCGTGATCCCGAAGGGAGCCAGCTCGTGGCACATGCTCCGCGACCAGCCGGTCTGACCACCCTTGGCGGCGACGTAGGCCGAAAACGGAGCCACCCCCAGGTGAAACACCTCGCTGGTCACGTTCACCAGCCGGCCGTGGCGGCGGGCCTTCATTCCGGGCAGGGCCCGCCGGGTGAGCAGATAGGGGCTCTTCACGAAGAAGTCGAGCATCTGCTGGTGGAAATCCCAGTCGTATTCCTCGATCGGCTTCTGGGGCTGCGGGGGCGTGGCATTGACCACCACGATGTCCACCGGCCCGAGCGACCCTTCGATCGCGGTGAACATGCTGTCGATCTCCGCCGCGCTCGTGACGTCGGCCCGGAACAGGTTGGCCGTTACGCCGGTGGCGACGAGCTCGGCCCGGGCGGCCTCGGCCCGGGCGGCGTTGTTGGCGTAGTTCATCGCCACCCGGGCGCCGGCCTTGCCCAGGCACTCGGCCATCGCCTTGCCCAGGCCGGTCGAGGAGCCGGTGACAAGTGCCGTGCGGCCGGCGAGCGAGAAGGGAAGCGGGGCGGACATGGGCAACTGTTTTTGGGGGATGGGAGCTGCCGGGTGGACCCGGGGCTGCGAAGTCTACCGCTGGATTCAGCGGATCGCCGGGGCACAGGCCTGCGTCAGGTGGTGGATGATCCCGGCCACCGCCCCCTTCCGCTTGCTCGACTTCGTGGGGGTGATCGTGCAGTCGGCGAGCGTCGCGGTCAGGGCCCGCTGCCGGACCCGCTCGAGCACCTTCGCGAACCGTTCCGGGGAGCCGGCCAGGAGCGTGCCGTGCACGAACAGGGCGGTGGGGTTGAAGATGTTGACCACCGTGGCGATGGCGATCGCCAGGTATTCGGTGACGGTGGCGACCTGGGGGGCGAAGTCGGCCGGCCGCTCGGCCAGCAGGGCCTCCACGGCCGCCACGTCGAGCTCCCGGCCCTCCCGCTCCGACACCAGCCGCACGAGAGCCGCGTCGGTGGCCAGGGTCTCGAGGCAGCCCCGGTTGCCGCAGCCGCAGCGGATGCCCTCAGGGGCGACCGTGATATGCCCCAGCTCGCCGGCCATCCCGCTGTGGCCGGCCAGCAGCTCGCCCCCGCTCATCACGCCCAGGCCGAGGCCGGCGGCGACGTCGAGCATGGCAAAGTCGGCGAGCCCGCGGGCATCGCCATAGAGCCGCTCGGCCAGGCAGAGGCCGTCGGTCTCCTGGAGGAGGACGCAGGGGACTCCCAGCCGGTTCTCGAGATCGCGGGCCGGGTTTCGCTTGTCGAGGATGTGGAGGTTGGGGGAGAAGACGATCTCCTCGGTCCGCTCGTTGACGAGCCCCGGCACGCTGACGCCGACGCCCAGCGGCCGGGCGGCCGTCTCGGCGAGCAGGCCGCGGCATTCCCGGGCGATCCGCTCGACGAGCCGGCCGTAGGTGGCGGGGGTTGGGAACCGGCGGGTGCGGCTCTCGTTTACCCGGCCGTCGAGCCCGGTGGCCACGACCGAGCAGGTCGTCGCGTCGATCACGACGCCGAGGACGGCCGCCGTCTCGGCCGCCATCCGCACGAGCCGGCCCGGCCGGCCGAGGGCCGGCACCAGCGGATCGAGTTCCTCGACGAGGCCCCGCTTGAGGAGCGAATCGACGGCCTTGGAGACGGTCGGGGCGGTCAGCCCCGAGACCCGGGTCAGGCCCGCGCGGGAGGCGGGTCCGTGCTGCTGAATCCCCTCCAAGAGCCGCCGCTCGTTGATCCGCCGGAGCAGGCCCGACTCGACGCGATTCTCGGAGCTGATCGTGTCTGCCATGTGAGCTGAAGACGTGGTTCGGAAGAGACCGCAGGCCCTGGCAGCCGTCGGCTTGCCTTGTTCCTTAAACTGGTTTAGAATACTGGTGCGTCGGGTGGCTGCCAAGCCCCCCGGCAGCCACCCCGAGCAGATCGGTGGAGAGATCAATGATGGTGGGCTCCTTCGCACGTGCGGCCGGCAGCGGGCTGGTGCTCGCCGTGGCCAGTCTCTCCGCCGCTGCTGCCGCCGAGGTGGACTTTGCCCGCGATATCCAGCCGCTCCTGGCCCGGCGGTGCTACGCCTGCCACGGCCCCGACACCCGCGAGGCGGGCCTCAGGCTCGACGACCGGGCCGCGGCGACGGCCGAGCTCGACAGTGGCGGAATCGCCATCGTGCCGGGGGATGTGGCCGCGAGCGAACTCGTGGCCCGCGTCACCTCCACCGACCACGACCTCCAGATGCCCCCCGAGGGGCCGCGGCTCACGGCGGCGGAGGTGGGGCTGCTCAAAGAGTGGATCAGAGCCGGCGCCGAGTGGCAGGCCCACTGGGCCTTCCGGCCGCTCGAGCGACCGCCCCTGCCGCCGGCCGCCGCCGCCAATCCCGTCGACGCCTTCATCGACTCTGGCCTCGCAGCCCGCGGCCTGGCCCGCTCGCCCGAGGCCGACAAGGCGACCCTCCTGCGGCGGGCCACCTACTCGGTCACCGGCCTGCCGCCCACCGAGCGGGAGATGCAGGACTATCTGGCCGACGAGTCGCCCGCTGCCTGGGAGAAGGTGGTCGATCGCCTCCTCGCCTCGCCCCACTACGGCGAGCACTGGGGCCGCCACTGGCTCGACCTCGTCCGCTATGCCGAGACCAACTCCTTCGAGCGAGACGGGGCCAAGCCGCACGTCTGGCGGTATCGCGACTACGTGATCCGGTCGTTCAACGACGACAAGCCCTACGACCGGTTCGTGCTCGAGCAGCTCGCCGGCGACGAACTGCCCGAACCCTCGGCCGATGCCCTGATCGCCACCGGCTACTACCGGCTCGGCCTCTGGGACGACGAGCCGGCCGACCGGCTCCAGGCCCGCTACGACTGGCTCGACGACATCGTGTCCACGACGGGCCAGGTGTTCCTGGGACTCACGATCAACTGCGCCCGCTGCCACGACCACAAGATCGACCCGCTCCCGCAGCGTGACTACTACGGGATGCTCGCCTTCTTCCACAACATCACGCCGATGGGCGAGCGGCAGATGAACCCGGCCTTCATCGAGCAGCCGCTGCCAGTGGACGGAACCAGCCCGGCCGAATTCCTGCATCAGGCGAAGGAACGCGATCGTCGCCGGGCCGAGGCCCGGGCCAACCTCGACGCCATCAACAAACGAATCAAGGAACATGGCGAGCAGGCTCTCGACGACCTGACTCGGCACGATCTGGCCAGCTGGAAAAAACTTCTCGCCGACCTCGATGCCGAGCGGGCGCGGCAGCCGAAGGCGCTGGTTGTCACCGAGCACGGCCCCAAGGCCCCGGAGACCTTCGTCTTCTACCGCGGCAATCCCCACGCCGAGCCCAGGCCCGAAAACCGCGTCGAGCCGGCCTTCCCAGGGATTCTCGAGCCGCCGGCCCCCGAGATCGCGCCGGCCCCCTCGGGCCGCTCCTCGGGCCGCCGGACTGCCCTGGCCGCCTGGATCACGTCGCCCGCCAACCCGCTTACCGCCCGCGTCTTGGCCAATCGGATCTGGCAGTATCACTTCGGCCGCGGGATCGTCCGCAGCCCCAACAACTTCGGCCTGATGGGCGACCCGCCGACCCATCCCGAGCTCCTCGACTGGCTGGCGGCCGAGCTCGTCGCCACCGGCTGGCGGATGAAGCCCCTCCACAAGCAGATCCTCATGTCGCGGGCCTTCCGGGCTTCCGCGCAGGCCATTCCAGAGTCACTCGCCCAGGATCCCCTCAACGATGCCTGCTGGCGGTTCGACATGCGGCGATTGGCCGCCGAGGAGATCCGCGATTCGATCCACGTCGCCAGCGGCGGGTTCAATCCGAAGATGTTCGGCCCCAGCATCTACCCCGCCATCCCAAAGGCAGTCTTGGCCACGCAGTCCCGGCCGGGGGAAGGCTGGGGCACTTCGCCGCCCGAGGAGCAGGCCCGGCGAAGCGTCTACATCCACGCCAAGCGGTCGCTCCTGACGCCGATCCTGGCCGACTTCGACCTGGCCGACCCCGACGCCTCCTGCCCCGTGCGGTTCACCACCACTCAGCCCACCCAGGCCCTGGGGATGATGAACGGCGACTTCCTCCACGCCCAGGCCCGGGCGTTCGCCGAGCGGGTCCGCCGGGAGGCCGGCGGCACGAACGCCGACCAGACCGCCGCCATGGTCCGCCGGGCGCTAGAAGTCGCGCTCGTCAGGCCGGCGACCGAAGCCGAGGTGGCCCGCGGCGTGGCCCTTATCGACGACCTCGAGACAAAAGACGGCGTCGGCCCGGGCCGGGCCTTCGAGCTGTACTGCCTTTTGGTGCTCAATCTCAACGAGTTCGCCTACCTCGACTGACCTGGAGACCTGCCATGAGCGACCTGCATCCGACCGACCGCCGGGCAAGCTTCTGCCGCCGCACCCGGCGGGAGTTTTTCTGGGAGGCAGGGGCCTCGTTCACGGGCCTGGCCCTGGCGGGCCTCTTCGAGGAGGGCTTCTTCGCCCGGCAGGCCCGCGGCGCGACCGGTGTGCCCTTTGCCAACCCGCTCGCGGCCAAGCCGCCGATGTTCGCTCCCAAGGCGAAGAGCGTGATCTTTCTGTTCATGTACGGCGGCCCGAGCCACGTCGATACCTTCGACTACAAGCCCGCCCTCTATCCGCTCGACGGGAAGACCATCTCGGTCAAGACGAAGGGCCGCGGCGGCGAGAAGAACCAGGGCCGCGTCGTGGGCCCGAAGTGGAAATTCAAGCAGTCCGGCGAGTGCGGCAAGTGGGTCAGTGACCTGTTCCCCCACGTGGCCCGCCACGTCGACAAGATCGCCTTCATCCACTCGATGACGGCCGATTCGCCGATCCACGGCTCGGCGATGCTGCAGATGAACTCGGGCAAGATCCAGTCGGGCGCCCCCTGCCTGGGCTCGTGGGTCAACTACGGCCTCGGCAGCGTCAACGACAACCTGCCCGGCTTCGTGGTGATGCTCGATCCCACCGGCGGCCCGATCTCGGGGGCCAAGAATTGGTCGAGCGGCTACATGCCGGCCACGTTTCAGGGCACGATCCTGAGGAGCAAAGGACCGCCGATCCTCGACCTCGCGCCCCCTCCCGACATGCCGCTCGAGGCCCAGCGGGCGATGCTCGACGCCTTGCGGGAGGCCAACACGGCGCACCTCCTCTCCCGCGGCGACAACAGCGAACTGGCCGCCCGGATCGCCTCCTACGAGCTGGCCTGGAAGATGCAGGAGCACGCCCCCGAAGCGGTCGATCTGGCGAGCGAGACCGAGGAGACCACAAAGCTCTACGGCCTCGACAACCCCCGCACGGCCGACTTCGGCCGCCGCTGCCTCCTGGCCCGGCGGCTGGTGGAGCGGGGCGTACGGTTCATCCAGCTCTATTCCGGCGGCGCCCACAACGACGACAACTGGGACGCCCACGGCGACCTCGAGAAAAACCACAACTTCCACGCCGGCAACACCGACCAGCCGGTGGCCGCCCTGCTCGAGGATCTCGATCGCCGCGGCCTGCTCGACGAGACGCTCGTGATCTGGGGAGGGGAGTTCGGCCGCCAGCCGACGGCCGAATACGCCGCGGGCACCGGCCGCGACCACAACGCCTTCGGGTTCACGATGTGGATGGCCGGCGGTGGGATCAAGGGGGGCGTGAGCGTGGGCGAGACGGACGAACTCGGCGCTGCCGCGATCTCGCCCGGCCCGGGCCACTCGGGTGGCGACAAGCCCGGCTTTCACGTCAAGAGCCTGCACGCCACGGCGCTGCACCTCCTGGGCCTCGACCCCAACCGGCTCTCCTACTTCTTCGGCGGGCTGGATCAGAAACTCGTGGGTGTCGAGCACGTCGAGCCGATCAAGGAGGTTCTGGCGTGAGGGGTGCCCCGGCGGCCGGTCGCATGGGATTCACCACGCGACTGATCCTGGTGGTGGCCGCCCTGGTGGCTGGCGGCTGCCGGGGGCCCGAGCCTGATCGGGCTCCGGCCCCGACGGCACCACCCATGGCCGAGCAGGTGCGGGCCGTGCGGGAGGGCCGGACTGACCGGATCGATGCGGCCACGCCGCTCGGCGCCGATGACTGGGAGGCGCTCCGGGGGCTGGCCGGCCTCCGCGTGCTCGTGCTCTCGAGCGGGGTCGCCGGTGACACGGAAGCTGAGATCCTGGCGTCGCTCCCCGACCTCGAGTGGGTCGTGCTTCGGCAGTCGCCCCTTTCTGATGCCGGCTTTTCGGCGCTTGCCGGGTGCCGGTCGCTCACCGACTTGAATGTGCCTCAGGCTGCCTGCACCGCGGCCGGGATCGCGAGCCTGGCGAAGTTACCGAACCTCAAGAGCCTCAGGCTCGGCGGCCCGAACCTCACCGGCCCCGACGTGGCCCGGGCGATCGCCCGGCTGCCG
>CAYRNG010000260.1:0-10606 GCA_964425395.1 uncultured Candidatus Kuenenia sp.
CCTCAACAAGGGCACGGTGAGCAGGGCCAGGGTGAGCAGGGCCAGGGTGAGCAGGGCCAGGGTGAGCAGGGCCAGGGTGAGCAGGGCCAGGGTGAGCAAGGCCAGGGTGAGCAAGGCCAGGGTGAGCAAGGCCAGGGTGAGCAAGGCCAGCCAGGCGCCGGTCAGCAGCCGGGGCGGCCCGGTGACGACGCACAGGGAAGAGTCCCGGGCGAGGCTGGCGACGGCCCCGATCCGGCGGGAGGCGAGCAGGGCCGCCCCGACGCGGAAGCTGCCGCAGGAGAAGGTCAGGTTGGCCTCGGCGGGCAGACTGGCGGATCCGATCAGCCCGCCGCCGGCGGCAACGAGCCGCCGCCGTTCGACCGCCGCGAACTCGAGTGGACCGACCAAAATCTCGAGCACGCCCGCAATGCCACCGACCTGGCCCTCGAGCACCTTCGCGATTCGCTCGACCGGGGCCGCACGGAGGTGCTCGACGACCTCGGCTGGACGCCGGAGCAGGCGCGGGCCTTCCTCGACCGTTGGGAGCAGATGAAGCGGATGGCGGCGAGCGACAAGCCCCGCGAGCGGGCCGAGTTCGAGCGGGCCCTCCAGAGCCTGGGCCTCCGGCCCGACGGCGTGCAGAACTCCCGGTCCGTGCCCACCGACGTGAAGGGGGGGCAAGCCGAGGGCCGCCGCAGCCGTCCGCCGAGTGACTACCGCGAGCAGTTCAAGGCCTTTCTGCGGGGCACGAGCGGCGAATGAGCGACGGCGTCGAGGGTCCCCGCTACCTGGTGCCGTTCGGCCCCAAGCGGGTGCCCCACTGCTTTACCGACGTGCTCATCCTGGGGGGCGGCCTGGCCGGCCTGCGGGCGGCGCTGGCCGTCGATCCGCGGCTCTCGGTGACCGTGATCACCAAGGAGGATCTCCGCAGCTCGTCGAGCCAGTGGGCCCAGGGGGGCATCGCGGGCGTGGTCGATCCGGAGGATCGGTTCGACAACCACGTGGCCGACACGCTCACCGCCGGCGGCGGCCTCTGCCACGAGGATGTCGTCGATGCGGTCGTTCGCGAGGCGCCCGATCGGATCGCCGAGCTGATCGCCTGGGGCACCCGGTTCGACGAGCGGGACGGCGGGCTGGAGCTGGGCCGCGAGGGGGGCCACAGCCATCACCGGATCGTGCACGCCCTGGGCGATGCCACCGGGCGGGAGGTGATGCGGGCGGTCATCGAGCAGACCCGGCGGCTGGAAAACCTCGAGGTCTGGCCCGACACCTTCACGATCGACCTGCTCACCGACGCCGCCGGCTGCCGGGGGGCGCTGGTCTGGAATCCCGCCCACGGCAAGACGCTCGTCTGGGCCCGCCGTACGATCCTGGCCACCGGCGGTGCCGGGCAGCTGTTTCGGGAATCGACTAACCCGCCAGGGGCCAGCGGCGACGGCCTGGCACTCGCCTGGCGGGCCGGGGCGGAACTCCGCGACATGGAGTTCATGCAGTTCCACCCCACGGTGCTCTACATCGCCGGCGGGGCCCGGAGCCTGATCACCGAGGCGGTCCGGGGCGCGGGGGCCTGGCTCGTCGATCGCGAGGGCCGCCGCTTCATGCCCGCCTTCGACCCCCGGGCGGAGCTCGCGCCCCGCGACGTGGTATCGCGGGCGATCACCGTCGTGATGCAGCAGACGCACCATGCCAACGTCTACCTCGACCTCTCCCACCTCGATCCAGAGATGGTCCGGCGGAAGTTTCCCGGCATGGCCGAGACCTGCCGGAAGTTCGGCCTCGACTTGGCCCGCGACCGGATTCCGGTTCGGCCCGGGGCCCACTACATGATCGGGGGCGTGGCGGTAGACGCCGACGGCCGCACCGACGTGCCCGGGCTTCTGGCCGCCGGCGAGGTCACCTCCAGCGGGCTGCACGGCGCCAATCGCCTGGCGAGCAATAGCCTCCTCGAGGGGCTCGTCTACGGGGCCCGGGCCGGCGGGGTCGCGGCGGCCGAGATCCTGGCGGAGGGGCGGCCCGAGGATGAATTTCACGTGCCGCCGATCGCCAATCCGCGGCTCGACGACAACGGCCACGCGCCGCTCGACCTGGCCGACATCCGCAACTCGCTCCAGGCGGTGATGTGGCGGCAGGTGGGCGTCGAGCGAAGCGGGCCGGCCCTCCGGGAGGCCCTCGAAGCGGTCGAGGGCTGGTGCCGGTACGTGCTGCCACGGCAGTTTTCCACGCCCGAGGGCTGGCAGCTCCAGAACATGCTCCAGGTGGCCCGGCTGATGATCGCCGCGGCGCTCGCCCGCGAGGAAACCCGGGGCGTGCACTTCCGCGGCGACCATCCGGCGGCATCCGCTGCCTGGCTGGCCCACGTCGCCTGGCGGCGGGGCGAGCGGGGGCCGCGGCTGGAGGGGATTGCCGCCGCGGCGGGATCAGGGAACAATACGGAAAGGTTTTCGAGTCTTCCTCTCTCCGCTCTCCGTCTCCGCGAGATTTCATGACCGCTGCCGGCACGGATTCTGCCCCCGAGGCCATGATCGAGGCCGACGGCCTCAGCAAGTTCTACGGCGACTTCATCGCGATCAAGGACGTCTCGTTCCGGATCCCCCGGGGCGAGATCGTGGCCTTCTTGGGCCCCAACGGGGCGGGCAAGAGCACGACGATGAAGATCCTGACCGGCTACCTGGCCCCGTCGGAGGGGCGGGCCCTGATCGCCGGCCACGACATGGCCACCGACCGGCTCGCCGGGGCCGAGCGGCTCGGCTACCTGCCGGAGAACGGCCCCCTCTATCCCGACATGACGCCCCGCAGCCTGCTCGAATTCTTCGCCGACGCCCGCGGCCTCTCCGGGGGCCGCAAGCGGGAGCGGATCGAGGCGGTCGTGAAGCAGTGCGAACTCGGCAGCGTGATCGGCAAGGCGATCGGCAAGCTCTCCAAGGGCTACCGGCAGCGGGTCGGGATGGCCCAGGTGCTCCTCCACGAGCCAGACGTGCTGATTCTCGACGAGCCCACCAGCGGGCTCGACCCCAACCAGATCCGCGAGATGCGGGAGACGATCCGCCGGCTCGGAGAGCGGAAGACGATCCTGCTTTCGACCCACATTCTCCAGGAGGTGGAGGCGCTCGCCGACCGGGTGATCCTGATCTCGGAGGGCCGGCTCCGGTTCGACGGCACGCCCGCCGAACTCCGCCGGGACGGCCGCGGGCTCGACGAGCGGTTCCACGAACTCACCCGCTCGGCATGACACCGCCCTCGCACCAGGCCGGCAGGCCGCATCCCCTCCGGCCCCTGATTTCCACCCAGCCCAAGGACCGAACCCGATGAAATGGCACGTCCTCGACGCCGTCTTCAAGCGGAACTTCGTCGCCTACTTCTCCAATCCCACCGGCTACGTCTTCATCTGCGTGTTCGTGCTCCTGGGGTCGCTGGCCGCCTTCTGGCCCCCCGAGTTCTTCAACTCGAACCTCGCCAACCTCGACCAGCTCAACCGCTACCTGCCGTTCATTCTCCTGGTGTTCGTGCCGGCGATCACGATGAGTGTCTGGGCCGACGAGCGGCGGCAGGGCACCGACGAGCTGTTGCTCACGATTCCCGCCAGCGACCTGGAGGTGGTGGTCGGCAAGTATCTGGCGGCGGTGGGGATCTTCACGGTGGCCCTGATGTTTTCCTGCATCTGCAACCTGGTGATCCTGCTCGCCTGGGGCACGCCCGACGCAGGCCTGTTTCTCACCAACTACCTCGGCTACTGGTTCACGGGGCTGGCGATGCTGGCGGTGGGGATGGTGGCCAGCTTCCTGACGAGCAACCTCACCGTGGGGTTCATCCTGGGCGTGCTGTTCAACGCGCCCTTGGCCCTGGCCGACCGGGCGGGCCTCGTGATGGGTCCCCGGGCGGCGGGCTGGGTGAAGTCCTGGAGCCTGGCCGAGCACTTCGCCGACTTTGGCCGGGGCGTGGTGAGCCTCTCCTCGATTGCATACTTCCTGGGGGTGGTGGCGGTCTGCCTCTACCTGGCGATGGTGCTGATCGGCCGCCGGCACTGGGCCGGCCGCCGCGACGGGGCCGGCCTGGGCGTCCACTACCTGGCCCGTACGCTCGGCCTGGCGGCCGCCGTGGTCGGCCTGGCGATGGTGTTTCGCACGCTCGACGTGCGGGCCGACCTCTCGGAGGAGGGCATCTCTTCGCTGGCCCCCGACACCCGCCGGCTGCTCCGCACGCTCGGCAGCGACCGGGCGATCGACATCAAGGCCTACGTCAGCCCGACCGTGCCGGAGGACTACGCCCAGACCCGACTCAACCTCCTGAATACGCTCCGCCAGCTGGAGCGGCTGGGCCGGGGGCAGGTCCGGGTCGAGGTGATCCCCACGGAGCCGAAGACGGAGGAAGCGGCCTTGGCGGCCCAGCAGTTCGGGATCGAGCCGCTCTCGGTGCTGGCCCGCGTCCGGGGCGCCTACCGCGAGGAGGAGATCTTCCTGGGCTGCGCCGTGACCAGCGGCCTGGAGAAGGTGGTGGTGCCTTTCTTCGACAAGGGCACCCCGGTGGAATACGAGCTGATCCGTTCGATCTGCACCGTCGCCCAGCAGCAGCGGAAGCGGCTTGGCCTGGTGACGACCGACGCCGAGCTGTTCGGCAGCTTCGACATGATGAGCGGCCAGCGGCGGCCCCGGCAGCCGCTCGTGGACGAGCTCGAGAAGCAATACGAGGTGATCCAGGTGGATGCCGGGGCCCCGATCGAGGAGCGGTTCGACGTGCTGCTCGCGGTCCAGCCCTCGTCGCTCGGCCCCGAGCAGATGGTGAACTTCGTGGCCGCGGTCAAGGCCGGGCAGCCGACGGTGATCTTCGAAGACCCGCTGCCGGTGCTCATGCAGGGGGTGCCGGGAACGTCCCAGCCCCGCCGCAGCCCGATGGGGCCGATGGCGATGTTCGGCGGCCCTCAGGGTCAGCCCAAGGGGGATCTCAATCTCCTCTGGGAGGCTCTCGGCACCCGGCTGGCGGCCCCGGCCGGCCGGCCGGCGATGGGCCAGCTCGGCAGCTCCCCGTTTGTCGTCTACCAAGACTACAACCCACATCCCAAGCTCACCCTGCCCAGCGAGTTCGTGTTCATCGACGCCAACCTGCCCGACCAGAAGGCGGGCTTCGACCAGTCGGTGGCGGCCACCGCCGGGCTCCGCGAGGTGCTGTTTCCCTTTCCCGGGGCGGTCCAGAAGATCGACGGCGCCGACGTCACCTGGCGGCCCCTGGTGCGGACCGTGGCTGACCGCACCGGCACCGTCGCCGTCGAGGAGGTGGAGCGGCTCCTCGGCCGGGGCGACATGCGGCAGCTGCCGATCTTCGAGAAGAAGGCCGACGAGTCGCTCGTCTTGGCGGTGCTCGTCGAGGGCCCCAAGCCGCCCGCCGCGGCCGACGAGGGCCAGCCGCCGGCCGGCCCGGTGCGGGCGGTCGTGGTGGCCGACATCGACCTCCTCGACGGCCGGATCTTCGGCCTCCGCAGCCGGCCCGACGAAGTGTTCGGGCTCGACTTCGACAACGTCGAGTTTGCCCTCAACCTGCTCGACATGCTGGCCGGTGACGATCGGTTCATCGAGATCCGCAAGCGGAAGCCGCGGCACCGCACGCTCGAGCGGATCGAGGATGCCGTGGCCAGCGCCCGCCAGGAGGCCGACCGGCAGCGGGCCGCCTTCATCGCCGACTTCGAGCGGGCCGAGAGCGAGGCCAGCGACGCCATGCAGAAGGAGGTGGGGGCCTTTGAGAAGCGGATCCAGGAGATGGAGGCCCAGGGCAACGCCGATCCCCAGGCCGCGATGCAGGCGATCCAGCAGCTGGCCAGCAGCCAACGGCTCGCCCAGCGAAAGCTCGACACGAAGATCGAGCAGCTGCGGCGGAAGCGGGATGCCGAGGTGGATGCGGTCGAGCGGAAGCTTCAGGCCCAGGTCCGCCGCGAGCAGGATCGGCAGAAGTGGCTGGCGGTGCTCCTGCCCCCGATTCCCCCCCTGGTAGTGGCGTTTTTCGTGTTCTTCCGCCGCCGGGCCCAGGAACGCGAGGGCGTGGCGACTTCGAGGCTCAGGTGACGAGGGAGATCGGCATGCAGGCAGACAACGCACGGCACTCGCCCGCGACGCGGACGGCGATGTTTTTGGGGGCGGGCCTGGCCCTCTTGGCCGTGGGCGGCTGGCTGCAGCTGCGGCCGGCCCTCCGCTACCGGGAGACCGTGGCTGACGGAGCGGTCACCAAGGTGCTGTTTCCCGAGTTCACCGACGCCGCCAAGGCGGCCAGCCTGGCGATCGTGTCCTTCGACGAAGACACCGCCACCCTCCGCCCCTTCAAGGTGCTCAAGAGCGGCGGGGTCTGGGCGCTGCCCTCCCACGAGAACTACCCGGCCGACGCCCGGGAGCAGCTGGCGGCCGCCGCTACGGAGCTCATCGACCGGCCGATCCTCGACGTCGTCAGCACCTCGCCCGGCGACCAGGAGACCTACGGGGTGATCGAGCCCGATGCCGACAAGGTGAAGGTCGGGGCCACCGGGGTGGGGCAGCTGGTCGAGATCCGCGACGCCTCCGGCAACCGGCTGGCCCGGCTGGTGATCGGCAAGGAGGATCGTCGGCCCGTCGGGGCCGATGCCGCCGGCCGGACGCTGCGGTTCGTCCGCCGGGCCGGCCAGGATCCGATCTACCGGGTCGAGCTCGACACCACGAAGTTCACCACCAAGTTCGACGACTGGATCGAGAAGGATCTCCTCAAGCTTTCTCCGTGGGACATCCGCCAGCTCACGCTCGACGACTCGACCTGCTCCTACGACGTCGATCAGGCCACCGGCCTGGTCGTCTCCCAGGATCGCACAGCCCGGATCGATCTGGCCTACGACGACAAGGACGCGGCCTGGTCGCTCGCCAAGCTCGTCGAGTTCGGCAAGGATGACAAACCGGTCGAGAAGGAATTGGCCGCCGACCAGGAGCTGGCGACCGTCAAGCTCAACGACCTCCGCAATGCCCTCGGTGACCTCAAGATCATCGACGTGGCCCGCAAGCCGGCCGGCCTGAGCGCGGAGCTCAAGGCCGAGGAGAAGTTCACCGGCGACCGCGAGGCGGTGCTCTCCCTGGCCCAGCGGGGCTTCTTTCCGTTTCGGACCGGCGAGATCCTCTCCTCCAGCGGCGAGACCGTGGTGGGGATGAAAGACGGTGTCGAGTATCTGCTCCGGTTCGGCAACCGGACCACGGTCGAAGGGGACGCCGAGCTGGCTGCTGAGGCCGCCCCCGACGCCGCCGGGACCGGGGGCCGGTATCTGTTCGTGCTGGCCCGCCTCAACGAGTCGCTCCTCGAGAAGCCGGTCCTCCAGCCGCTCCCCGACGAGCCGGCTGAAACGGACGACAAGCCCGCCGCGGATGCCGACAAGCCCCCGGGCGAGGATGATACAGCCGACAAGCCGGCTGCCGGAGACGACACGGCGGCGGCCGCCCTGGCCGCGGCCGAGGAGGCCGAGGCCAAGGCCCAGGCCGCCCTCGACGAGCGGCGGCGGGTCGAGCGGGAGAACCGGCTCAAGCAGGAGGAGTATGACGAAAAGGTGAAGACCGCTCAGAAGCGGGTGCGGGAGCTCAATGGCCGGTTCGCCGACTGGTACTACGTGGTCTCCGACGCGGAATATGCGAAGATCCGGCTCGGCCTGGCCGACGTGATCCGGTCGAAGCCGCCCGAAGAGGCCCCCGCCGCCCCGGCTGACGATCCCCTCCCGTAGCAGGAGAAACAGCGAAAAAGGGGTCGGGAGTCATTTCTGCGAAGCACCGTGCCGCTTTCGGCCGCCGGGAAATGACTCCCGACCCCTTTTTCTGACCCGCATGTCCGACATCCTCACCTCGCCGCGGCCCTCCCGCTTCGGCCGCGCCGTGGGCTTCCGGCTCGTCGGGATCGGCAGCGCCGTGCCCGAGCAGGTCGTCACCAACGCCGACCTGGCCCGGCTGGGCTGCGACCCGGACTGGATCGCGGCCCGCTCCGGGATCCACGAGCGGCGGCATGCACCGGCCGAGGTGGCCACCAGCGACCTGGCCGCGGCGGCCGGCCGGGCAGCCCTGGCCAAGGCCGGCGTGGATGCCGCGGGCATCGACCTCGTGCTGCTCGGCACCTTCACGCCCGACATGTGCATTCCCTCGACCGCCTGCCTGGTCCAGGAGGCGCTCGGCCTCGACGCCCCGGCGATGGACGTGACGGCCGCCTGCGCCGGCTTCGCCTATGCGCTCGTGACGGCGGCCCAGTTCGTGGCCGCGGGCACGAGCCGCCTGCCCTTGGTGATCGGGGCCGATACCAACTCCCGAGTGGTCGATCCCGAGGACATCAAGACCTGGCCGCTGTTCGGCGACGGTGCCGGCGCCGTGGTGCTCGAGCCGACCGGCCCCGTCCCGGCCGGTCGCGAGCAGGGGCTGCTCGCCTTCGCCCTCGGCTCCGACGGCCGGGGGGCAGGCCTGTTGGCCTGTCCGATGAGCGGCTCCCGGCGGCCGGTGTCGGCCGCGGGGCTGAGCCGCCGCGAGCAGTTCATGCAGATGGACGGCCGGGCGGTCTTCAAGTGGGCCATCCGGCTGGCCGAGGAGAACATCGCGGCGGTGGTGGCCCGGGCGGGGCTGCCCCTGGAGGCGATCGACCTGTTCGTGCTCCATCAGGCCAACGCCCGGATCGTGGAGGGAGTGCGCACGGCCCTCGACCTGCCGGCCGAGAAAGTGTTCATGAACCTCGACCGCTACGGCAACACCTCGAGCGGCTCGATCCCGCTGGCCCTCGACGAGGCCTGGCGGACCGGCCGGATCGGGCCGGAGAGCACGGTCGTGGTGTGCGGCTTCGGCGGCGGCCTCGCCTGGGGAACGGCATGCTGGCGGCTGTAAACTCTCGATGCCGACCCTTCCGTGGGTCGGGGTTGCCCGAGCCATCTCGCCGGACGCTCCCTGGGGACTGTCCCCGCCGCGGGGACTGTCCCCCTTCGGCATCCTGCCTGCGCTTGTCGCCAACGCCGTCTCGATTGGCACGGGCAACCCCTCCCGCGACCCCGGGGCCGATAAAAACCCCGGGCGCGAGCCCGGGGATCGTTTTCTCACAGGATTCCATTTCATGACCGACGCCGCCGTCAAGACGTTGCCTGCCCGCAAGGATGTTCGGCCCGGGGATACCTGGGACCTCGCCAGTCTGTTTCGCTCCGATCGGGAGTGGGAGGAGGCGCTCGAGGTGTGGGAGGAGTGGATCCCGCAGTTCGCGGCCTACGCCGGCACGCTCGGCCGGTCGCCCGAGCGGCTGGCGGAGTGCCTGGCCCACGACCTGGCCTTCGATCGCGAGGGAGACCGGCTCGGCACCTACGCCCACCTCCGGGCCAGCGAAGACTCCGCCGCCGCCGACGCCCAGCGGATGGTGGGCCGCTTCCAGCACGTCGCCACCCGGGCCGGCGAGGCGGCCAGCTTCATCCGGCCCGAGATCCTGGCGATCGAGCCAGCTACGCTCGCCGGCTGGATGGACCTGCCCGGGCTGGCCCCCTACCGGCTGTTGCTCGAGCGGCTGGTACGGACGCGGCCCCACGTGCTCTCGGAACGGGAGGAGAAGCTACTCGCCATGCAGGGCACCTTCGCCGGCACGGCGGGCAAGGCCTTCCGGCAACTGACCGACGCCGACCTCAAGTTCGGCTTCGTGACCACCGGCAGCGGCGAGCAGGTCGAGCTCTCCAACGCCACCTTCACGACCCTCCTCCACGACACCGTGCCGGAGGTGCGGAAGACCGCCTTTCACCAGTTCTATGCCCAGTACGAGGCCCACGCCAACACGCTGGCGGCCACCCTCTCCGGCTCCAACGAGCTCGACATCTACGCAGCCCGTGTCCGCGGCTATCCCAGCGCCGTCGAGGCGGCGCTGTTTCAAGACAACGTGCCGCTGGCGGTCTACGACCAGCTGGTGGCGGCGGTGCGGGCCCACCTCCCGGCCGTCCACCGCTACTACGGCCTCCGCCGCCGGGTGCTCGGCCTGGCCGAGATCCACCACTACGACTGCTACGTGCCGTTGGTACCGGAGCTCGAGCGAAAGCACACCTGGGACGAGGCGGTGGACGTGATCGTGACGGCGCTCGGGCCGCTGGGAAGCGAATACTGCACCCGGATGGAGCGGGGCCTGCGAGGCCGGTGGTGCGACCGCTACCCCAATGTCGGCAAGCGGTCGGGCGCCTTCAGCTCCGGCACCTACGACTCCGACCCCTACATCCTGATGAACTTTCAGGAAGACGTGATCGAGCACGTCTTCACGCTCGCCCACGAGGCGGGCCACTCGATGCACACCCGCTACTCGGCCGAGGCCCAGCCCTACCAGTATTCGGGCTACACGATCTTCGTGGCCGAGGTGGCCAGCACCTTCAACGAGCAGCTGCTCACCCGGCTCCTGCTCGAGCGGGCCGCCACGAAGCAGGAGCGGGCGGCAATCATCGCCCGCGAGATCGACTCGATCCGGGCCACGATCGTGCGGCAGACGATGTTCGCCGAGTTCGAGCGGCGGAGCCATGCCTCTGCCGAAGCCGGGGAGCCGCTCACCCTCGAGCGGCTCCGGTTCATCTACCGGGAGCTGCTCGACGCCTACTTCGGGGCCGACTTCGCGATCGACCGCGAGCTCGAGCTCGAATGCCTGCGGATCCCCC
>CAYRNG010000261.1:0-7372 GCA_964425395.1 uncultured Candidatus Kuenenia sp.
GGATCGACGAGATCGGCCTCGACGGCTTCGACCGCCGCTATCTGGAGACGATCCAGCGGGTCTTCCACGGCGGTCCGGTGGGCATCGAGGCGATCGCCCACACGATGAGCTCGGCCCCCGACACGCTCGAAGACGACGTCGAACCCTTCCTGCTGCGGTGCGAACTGGTGATCCGCACCCCCCGCGGCCGCAAGCTTACCCCCAAGGGCGACGAGCACTTGGGCGGCACCCCGGCCGGCCGGGGGAGACTGTTCTAGCTTCACGGCCTACCGAAAGGGGACAGTCCCCGCGGCGGGGACAGTCCCCGCGGCGGTGGTTTTCGAGGCCCATTTGCCGGGCAACCCGATCGGCGGTAGGCTCTGGGGCCTTCCCCGAGGTGCTCCTATGGCCGTTCCCAAGCGACGTCAGTCCAACCAAAAAACCCGCTCCCGCCGGGCCCACGACTTCCTCACGCCCCGGCAGCTGACCTTCTGCCCGACCTGCGGCAAGGCCGTGCCGACGCACCGCGTCTGCGGCTCCTGCGGCCACTACATGGGCCGCGCGGTCGTCAAGACCGAGGAATAGTGCCTTGGGCACGGTTCCCCCGGGCGACGGACCGCCGGCAATTCTCTTTCCCGGCCAGGGCGCCCAGGCCTTGGGCATGGCCGGCGACTGGGTCGAGGCCGAGCCGGCCGCGGCCGAGCTCTTTGCCCGGGCGGCCGACCTCCTCGGCACCGATTTGCTCGACGTCTGCCGAAGCGGGCCGGCCGAGCGGCTCAACACCACGGCCGTCAGCCAGCCGGCGATCCTGGTGACGAGCCTGGCGGCCCTCGAGGTGCAGCGGGCCCGCGACCCCGGGCCGCTCGTCGCCGCCCCGCTCACGGCCGGACTGTCGCTGGGCGAATACACGGCCCTCGTCTTCGCCGGGGCCCTGGGCTTCGACGACGCGGTGCGGATCGTGGCCGAGCGGGGCCGGGCGATGCAAGACTGCTCCGAGGCGGCGCCGGGCGGGATGGTGGCCGTACTTGGCCTGGAGCGGGAAGCGGTGGCCGCCCTCTGCGACGCCTGCCGCGAGGCGGGGATCCTTCAGGTGGCCAACGTGCTCTGCCCGGGCAATGTCGTGGTCTCCGGCGACCGGGCCGCCTGCGACCGGCTGGAGGCGGCGGCTCCCGCGGCCGGGGCGATGAAGTGCGTCCGGCTGGAGGTGGCCGGGGCCTTCCACACGCCGCTCATGCAGCCGGCCGTGGAGCGGCTGGCGGCGGCGCTGGCTGCCGCCGACCTGCGGCCCCCCCGGATCCCGGTAGTCATGAACGTCGATGCCCGGCCGCATACCGACCCCGAGGAGATCCGCGGCCTCCTGGCCCGGCAGGTGGTCGGAGTTGTCGAGTGGAGCGATTCCGTGGCATACATCCTCTCCACCGGCGTCCGCTCGGTCTGGGAAATCGGGCCGGGCCGCGTCCTCCGGGGCCTGCTGAAGCGGATCGACCGGAAGGTGGCCACCCACGGCGTGTTCGACTGACTCTGGAGAGCGGCGGCCGGCCCCCCGAGCCCTGTTTTCCAGGTCCTCTTTTTTCAGCTCTTTTTTTACGACGGAGACTCCCCATGGCGGACGCAGGCGACGCGAAGACTCCCCGGGGCAAGGCCCCGCCGGCCGGCCGGCTGTCGGTCGATCTGGCCGGCCAGGTGGCCCTCGTGACCGGCGCCTCGCAGGGCCTCGGCCGGGCGATCGCCGAGGCCTTGGCCAAGAGCGGGGCGGCGGTGGCCCTCGTGGCCCGCTCGGCCGACAAGCTGGCCGACGTGGCCGCCGGGATCACGGCCGCCGGCGGCCGGGCCGAGAGCTTCCCCTGCGACGTGACCAGCGCCGAAGCGATCCAGCAGACGGTCGAGGCGGTGGTCGAAAAGCTCGGCCGGCTCGACATCCTGGTCAACAACGCCGGTGTCACCCGCGACACCCTCCTGCCCCGGATGAGCGACGAGGAGTGGGACACCGTGCTTGCCACCAACCTCCGGGGGCCGTTTCTCTTCATCCGGGCCGCCAGCCGGCCGATGATGCAGCAGCGGTATGGCCGGATCGTGAACGTGGCGAGCGTCTCGGGGCTGATCGGCAATCCCGGCCAGGCCAACTATTCGGCCTCGAAGGCGGGGCTCGTGGGGCTCACCAAGACCGTGGCCAAGGAGCTTGCCGGCCGGAAGATCACGGTCAACGCCGTGGCCCCGGGCTTCATCGCCAGCGACATGACCGCCGCCCTGGGCGACGTTTTGCTCGACGAGGTCAAGAAGCGGGTGCCGGCCAAGCGGCTCGGCGAGGCCACGGAGATCGCCGACGCGGTCCTGTTCCTGGCGGCCCCCTCCTCCGGCTACATCACGGCCCAGACGCTCGTCGTGGACGGCGGACTGATCGGGTAGCCCGCTCCGCCGGGCCAACCACCCCTGCACGCCCAATAGAAACCCCGGGCGCAAGCCCGGGGACGGTGGGTAAGACCACCACCCAACCCACCACCCCGCAAGCCAAAGCCCGGACCAAGTCGCGTCCACGCCCGGGCCAGAAGAAAGCCTCTGGCGGCCGACTGGCCCGCGATTTTCTCGCACTGGACACGTTCGGGCCCGCGCGGGTATATCTTCGACGAGAACGCGGGCAGGATACGCAGCCTCCGGGGCTGTCGGTAGTCCGCGAGGCTTCCGGCATCCGTGTGAGGAGGATTCACAAGGTGGCTTCTGTCCAAGATCGAGTGATTGAAATCGTGGCGTCCCAGCTCGGGGTGAACAAGGATCAGATCACCCCCGAGACGTCGTTCATCAACGACCTCGGCGCCGACTCGCTCGATACCGTCGAGCTGGTGATGGAGCTCGAGGAAGAGTTCGACATCAACATTCCCGACGACGCCGCCGAGAAGATCCAGACGGTCGGCCAGGCGGTCGAGTTCATCGAGAAGCATCAGGCTTCGGGCCCGACCGGGATCGCCGGCTAGTGATGAAGCGACGGGCGGTGGTGACGGGATTGGGAGTGGTCACGTCGCTGGGACGGCCGGTCGACCGGTTCTGGCAGCGGATCGTGGCGGGCGAGAGCGGTGTCGGGCCGATCACCCTGTTCGGCGTCGATGGCTACCGCGTGCAGTTCGCCGGCCAGGTTCCCTGGGAGCCCGAGACCGAAGACATCGCGCCGCCCAAGGAACTCAAGCGGCTCGACCGGTTCACGCAGTTCGCGATCGGCTCGGCGAAAGACGCCGTGGCCGACTCGGGGCTCGACTTCGCCGCCGAGGATCCCTACCGCTGCGGGGTCGTGATCGGCTCCGGGATCGGCGGGCTCTGGGAGTTCGAGGTCCAGGAGGAGCGGCTGCTCCACAAGGGGATCGACAAGGTCTCGCCGTTCACGATCCCCAAGCTGATGGTCAACTCGGCCAGCGGCCATGTCTCGAGCCTGTATGGCATCAAGGGCCCCAACTTCGCGGTGGCCACCGCCTGCGCCAGTGCCGCCAACTCGATCGGCTCGGCCCTGCGGGCGATCCAATACGGCGACGCCGACGTGATGGTGACCGGCGGCAGCGAGGCGGCCCTCACACCGATCGGCCTGGCCGGCTTCCAGAACATGCGGGCCCTGTCGTTTCGCGGCGACGCCCCCCAGGAGGCCAGCCGCCCCTTCGACGCCGACCGCGACGGCTTCGTGCTGGCCGAGGGGGCGGGGGTGGTGGTGATCGAGGAGCTCGAGCACGCCCGCCGGCGGGGAGCCCGGATCTACGCCGAGCTGACCGGCTACGGGGCCAGCGGCGACGCCGGCCACATCACCCAGCCCGACGAGGAGGGCCGCGGGGCCGCCCGGGCGATGGAGTCGGCCCTGGCCGATGCCGGCCTCGGCCCCGAGGCGGTCCACTACATCAACGCCCACGGCACGAGCACGCCCTTGGGCGACAAGGCCGAGACGGCCGCCATCAAGCGGGTCTTCGGGCCCCATGCCGGCCGGCTGGCGGTCTCGAGCACCAAGAGCCAACTCGGCCACACGCTCGGTGCCAGCGGCGGCATCGAGTTGGCCGTCTGCTCGCTGGCCATCGCCCGGGGAGTCATTCCGCCCACGATCAACTACCACACGCCCGACCCGGCGTGCGATCTCGACTACACGCCCAACGTGGCCCGGGAGGCCCGCCTGGACGTGGCGATGAGCAACAGCTTCGGCTTCGGCGGCCACAACGCGAGCCTGGTGCTCGCCCGGCTGCCGTAGGCCCGTTCGATCGGCTCCGCACGGAGGGCCCGGCCATGAACCAGTGGCGGTGGCACGGCTTCTGCCCGGCGATCCGGCTGGCGTTGTTCGTGGCGTTCTTGGGTGCGGCCCCGCCGCTTCCGGCCGTGGGCCAGATCCCCTCCGACATCGGCCAGGTCTGGAAGACCTACGACCTCGGGCCGTTCGTGGCCATGGCCGGCCCCGGCAGCGAGAAGCACGTGGTGGACTGGATTCTCCAGGAGACCGGCTACCCCGCCTGGCACGGCACCAGCCCCGCCTCGCTCTCGGGGGGCTCAGGCAAGCTCTCCTGCTACCACACGCCCGAGATGCAGGCCCGGGTGGCCGATGTCGTCAAGCGGTTCGTGGAGGAGGCCGACAAGCCCCACCGGTTCACCGTCCGGGTGCTGGGCTTCGCCTCGCCTGCCTGGCGGACGGCGGCCCGACCCGCGCTTCAGCCGCTGGCCGCGGCCACGCCCGGCGTCCAGGCCTGGATCCTGCCCCGCGAGGCGGCCGCCGCCGTGGTGGCCCGGGCCGTCGCCCGGCCCGACTGCATGGAGCTGCCCACCGGCGCCGTGCTGGCGGCCAACGGGCTGCCGGCCGTGCTCACCGGCGGCCGGACCCAGGAATACGTCCAAGACTACGGGCTCACCCCGGCGGCCTGGCCCGGCTGGCAGCCGCAGCGGGCCACCTGCGACGAGGGCCTGGCGATCGACGTCCACCCGCTGGTCTCGGAGGACGGCACGGTGGTCGATGCCGTGTTCCGCTGCCGGATCGACCAGATCGAGCGGATGGCCACGGTCTCGCTGCCGCCCCCGGCCGGCGGGCCGCCCCTGGGGGCGGAGGTGCCGCAGATGGCGGCCGTACGGATCGGGGAGCGGTTCCGCTGGCCGGCCACCCATGCCCTGGTGATCGGGCTCGGGTTGGTGCCCTGGCCGGTCCCCGCGCAGAATGGGGCCGTGCCGGCGCTCCTGCCACGGGTCGAGCGGCGGGACGTGGTCGTCGTCGTGGAGCCCAGGCTGGGCGGCGGCGGGCCGCAGTGACGCCGGTCAGCAACCGATCCGGCAACTCCAGCAGCCGAAGAAGTCTGAGAACAAAACCTGCATGAGCGAGCGTGAGCGACGAGTCGTGGTCACCGGGCTGGGCCTGGTCTCTCCCCTGGGGCTCGACCTCGAGGAGTTCTGGGGCCGGCTTCTGGCCGGCACCAGCGGCGTGGGGCCGATCACCTCCTTCGATGCCGGCGGCCTGCCCCTCCGACACGCCGCCGAAGCCCGGGATTTCACGGGCAAGATCGAGGATTTCGGCCCCCTCGACGGCGAGCGGAAGAAGGCCATCCGCAAGGGCTGCAAGGTGATGTGCCGGGAGAGCCAAATGGGAGTGGCGGCCGCCCAGCGGGCCCTGGCTCATGCCGGCGACCTGTTTGCCCACCATCCCCGGGAGCGGATCGGCTGCGTGTTCGGCTCCGACTACATGCTCACGCTGCCGGAAGACTTCACCGCCGGCGTGGCGGCCTGCCGGGCGGAGGATGGCTCGTTCGACTTCGCCCGCTGGCCCGGCTCGGGCATGCCGCTGCTCAACCCGCTCTGGCTGCTCAAGTATCTGCCCAACATGCCGGCCAGCCACATCGCGATGTACAACGACCTGCGGGGTCCGAGCAACTCGATCACGATCCGCGAGGCCAGCGGCCACCTGGCGGTGGGCGAGGCGGCCACCACGATCCGCCGCGGGATGGCCGACATCATGGTGGCCGGTGCCACCGGCACCCGCGTCCATCCGATGAAGACGGTCCACGCCATCCAGAGCGAGCAGGTGGCCCTGCCCGCCGCGGCCGACGACGACCCGACCCGCTGGAGCCGCCCCTTCGACCGCCAGCGGCGGGGGATGGTGCTCGGCGAGGGGGCCGGGGCCCTGATTCTCGAGGAGCTGGGCCATGCCGAGCGGCGGGGGGCCACGATCCTGGCCGAGGTGGTGAGCCACGGCGCCGGCTCCAGCGTCGATTCCGGCGGCAACGGCCGCCGCGAGCAGGCGCTCACGCGGGCGATGGCGGCGGCCCTCGGCCGGTCCGGAGTGGCCGCCGGCAACCTGGGCCACGTGCATGCCCACGGCCTGAGCACGGTCACCGCCGACCGGGCCGAGGCTGCCGCGCTCGCTGAGGTGCTCGGCAGCCATGCCGGCCGGCTTCCGACGGTCGCGGCCAAGGGCCACTTCGGCAACTTGGGCGCCGGCAGCGGCGTGGTCGAGTGCGTGGCCAGCATCCTGGCAGTGCGGCAGGGGGAGCTGTTTCCGCTGATGAACTTCGAGCATCCCGACGACGACTGCCCGGTCCGGCCCGCCCAGCGGGGGGATCCGGCCGGCGGCTCGTTCATCTCCGCCGCGGTCACGCCCCAGGGCCAGGCGGCGGCCCTCGTGATCCGGGCCTGGCCGGCGGCTGCTTGACATCCCCTGCCCGGTGGCCTACCTTCACACGTCTGGACCTTGTGAGGATGGCTGCTGGTTCGCGGAAACGCTTCCGGGCCCTCCGGGCGTGACGGCTGCCTCCGGCTGCCTGCGGCCGGGGTGCCTCGGCGCCCAAGTCGTGCTATGGCGTCGGCCGTGCCGGCGGCACCATTCCACGCGGGCCGGCCGAGACAGCCATGAAGCCAGAAGAAATCCTCCGCATCGTCGACGCGATTCATCGCGACAAGAACATCGACAAGGAGTTCGTGTTCCAGGCCATCGAGGCGGCCCTGGTCACCGCCCTGGCCCGGCAATATGGCGAAACGGCGGAGATCGTGATCGCGATCGACCGCGACGACGGTTCGCTCTCGGGTACCCACGATGGCCAGCCGATCGAGTCGGCCGAATTGGCCGGCCGGATCGGCGCCCAGACGGCCAAGCAGGTGATCATCCAAAAGATCCGCGAAGCCGAGCGCGACGCCATCCACGACGAGTTCGAGGAGCAGGTCGGCCACATGGTCTCCGGCGTGGTGACCCGCTTCGAGGGGGCCACCGCCACCGTCCAGCTCGGCAGCCACGAGGCGATCCTGCCCCGCAGCGAGCAGATTCCAGGCGAGAGCTACCATCCCAACGAGCGGATCCGGGCCACCATCTTCGAGGTCCGCAAGGTGGGCAGCCGGGTGAAGATCATCCTCTCCCGGATCCGGCCCCAACTCGTGCAGCGGCTCTTCGAGCAGGAGATCCCCG
>CAYRNG010000262.1:0-6324 GCA_964425395.1 uncultured Candidatus Kuenenia sp.
CAAGCTCCTCCCCAACATCCAGGTGCTCTCGGTGGCCAGCCTGCTCGGCCAGGCGATCAAGCGAATCCACCGCAACGAGTCGGTCAGCATGATGTTTCAGTGATGACGGCCGAACGGCCATCCATGGCCCGTTCAGCCTCGCGGCCCTCCGGCCGCCGGCCGCACCTCCGGGCGGCCGTGCTCTGCGCGGTTGGCGGTGTGGATGGTCGGGCGAGCTTCTGACCCACCGTCCCCGGGCTCGCGCCCGGGGTTTCTATGGGGTCCCTGGGCTCGCGCCCGGGGTTTCTATGGGGTCCCTGGGCTCGCGCCCGGGGTTTCTATGGGACTCGCGCGCTGCGCATAGAAACCCCTGGCGCTAGCCAGGGGACGGTGTGTCGTGGCGGAGAGCGGATATTTGGCGCAGCGAGCGTCCGGCGAGATGGCACGGGCAACCCCGACCCACGGCTGGGGTCGCTTCTGGGTATCGCGAAAGACGCTGTTTTTCAGGGGCGAATGCGGGGTTGAACGGCTGCCGGGCCGCCTCTACGATCCCCGCCCGTTTCCCGTCGCCAAACCAACGGACAAGACAGCGGTTCATGCACTATTTTCTCCGCGCCCTCCGTGAAGCCGTCAAGAGCTGGCCCCTGCTGGCCGCCGCCATGCTCTGCTCGGCCGGCGTGGCCGTCCTCTGGGGGGCCAACATCGCGGCCCTCTATCCGATCATCGAGACCACCCTCCAGGGCGATTCGCTCCAGGCCTGGAACGAGGAGCGGATCACTGCAGCCGGCGAACGGCTCGACGCGGCGACCGCCGAGCGGGAGACGCTCGAAGAGCAAATGGCCGGCGGCGGCCTGGCGGCGGATAAGGTGGTCCAGGCACGGCACCGGCTCGACACGCTCAGGCTGGCGATCGCCCGCGACCAGGCCCTGCGGGCCTCGGCTGAGCAGCTAGCCCCCTGGATCGATCGCTTCCTGCCCCGCGATCCCTTTCAGACCGTGCTCGTGGTGGTGGCCTTCGTGGTCGTGAGCACCTTCGTCAAGCACGGCCTCCTGCTCGTCAGCACGATGCTCGTCTCCTGGGTGGCCCTCGACATCAGCCGGACGATCCGGATCAAGGTCTTCAACAAAGCCCTCGAGCTCGATCGGGCCCAGTTCATGCGGCACGGCTCGGCCGGCTTCATGGCCCAGGTGACGGCCACCAGCGAGATGCTGGCCAGCGGGATCATGAGCTTCTACGGCGGGGCCGTGACCGAGCCGATGAAGATCGTCGCCTGCCTGGGAGGGGCCCTCTTGGTCTCCTGGCGGCTGACCCTCGCCTGCCTGGTTTTGGCCCCGGTGGTGGGCTTCCTGATGGTCTGGCTCAACCGCCGGATGCGGGCGGTCTCGCAGGGGGTGCTGGCCCAGTCGAAGGGCTATCACCACGTCCTCCTCGAGGCCCTCAACAATGTGCTCACCGTCCAGGCCTACACGATGGAGCCCTTCGAGCGGCAGCGGTTTCGCGACTGCACCGGCGACATGATGCGGATCGGGATGCGGCATGCGTTCTACCGGGCCCTGGCCAACCCGATCACCGAGGTGCTCGGCATCGGGATGGTGGCCACCTCGATCGCGGTCGGGGCCTGGCTCGTGATCAACCAGGAGACGAAGATCTTCGGGATCACGATGACCGACCAGCCGATGACCGTGCCGGGCATCATGATCTTCTTCGGATTCCTGATCGGGGCCAGCGACCCGGTCCGCAAGCTCTCCGGGGTGATCACCGGCCTCAACATGGGCATGGTGGGAGCCCAGGCCATCTACCCGCTCCTCGACACGACGTCGCGGCTCGTGGCGGCGGCCGAGCCCCGGCGGCTTCCCTCGCCCCACCGCGAGATCCGCCTCGAAAACGTCTCCTTCAGCTACGACGGGATCGACACCGTGCTCAAGGACGTGAACCTCGTGATCCCGTTCGGCGAGCGGGTGGCGATCGTGGGGCCCAACGGCGGCGGCAAGAGCACGCTCGTGAACGTCATCTGCCGGTTCTACGACCCGACCGCCGGCCGGGTGCTGCTCGACGGCGTGCCGTTGCCGGAACTGGAGCTCGAGGACCTGCGGCGGCGGATCGCGATGGTCCCCCAGCAGACGGAGCTGTTCAACGAGACGATCCACTACAACATCAGGTATGGCCGCTGGGACGCCAGCGACGAAGAGGTGGAGGAGGCCGCCCGCAAGGCCCACGCCCATGAGTTCATCTCGGAGTTTCCCGAGGGCTATCGGACGACGGTCGGCCCGAACGGCTTTCGGCTTTCTGGCGGCCAGCGGCAGCGGATCGCCCTGGCCCGGGCCTTTCTCCGGGATGCCGAGATCCTCGTGCTCGACGAGGCCACCAGCCAGATCGACGTCGAGAGCGAGCGGCTGATCCACGAGGCCCTCGCCCGCTACGTCGAGAACCGGACGGTGATCATGATCACCCATCGGGCCAGCACCCTGGCCCTGGCCGACGCGATCATCGAGGTCGAGCACGGGGTGGCCGTCAAGCGGCCGGCCCAGCGGACGCAGGCCGCCTGAGCGGGGTCCGAGCCGGCGGATGACCTCCCGCCCCGCTGCGCTCTAGAATCCGAGGTCATGGCCCCGAACATCACCTGCACCTGCGGCTACAGCGGGCCTGCCGTCAGCGACGGAGGAACCGTCATGTGCCCGCTCTGCCGGCAGCGGGCCGCGGCCCGCAGCGAAGAGAAGCGGTGGCGGATTCCCTGCCCGAACGGCCACGTCTTTCGGGCTCCTGATTCCTGGGACGGGCGGCACATGATCTGCCCTACCTGCAACGCGGCCTTCGTGCTGGCCATCGCCGACAGCCTCGAGAAGCGGGAGGAGCGGCGGCGGCGGCAGGAGGAGGATGAGGAGAAGTTTGCTCAGCGCTGGCTCAAGCGGGCAATCTGGGCCGCAGTGGCCGTGGCCGTCTTCATTGTGACGCTGGTGGTGCTCAGCCTCATGAAGTGAGCGGGGGGCCGAGCCGGTCGTGCCAGCGGGCCGCGTCCCGCGGCTCGTAAAGAGCCGGCTCGAAGGTGTCGCGGACCACCTGGCGAAGGGCCCGCAGATCGACCCGGCCACCCTGGCCGAGGAGCTGCACGAGCAGGTTGCCGATGGCGGTGGCCTCGACCGGTCCGGCCACCACCGGCCGATCGGTGGCATCGGCGATCATCTGGCAGAGGAGCCGGTTCTGGACGCCGCCGCCGACCACGTGCACCCGGCCCACCCGGCGGCCCAAGAGGCCGTCGAGCTCTGCCAGCGTACGGCGGACGGCGGCTGCCATGCTTTCGAGGGCCGACCGCACCGTCGCGGCGGTGCTCTCCGGCTCGGGCTCCCCGCCGGCCCGGGCCAGAGCCCGGATCGCCGCCGGCATATCGGCCGGTGCCACCAGCGAGGGATGGTTCGGATCGACGAGTGTCTTCAGCGGCGGCGCCTCTGCGGCCAGGGCGGTGAGCTGATCCCAGGTCCACTCCTGGCCGGCCCGCTGCCAAGCCGCCCGGCACTGCTGCACGAGCCACAGCCCGCAGACGTTCTTGAGCAGCCGGGTCGTGCCTCCCACGCCCGCCTCGTTGGTGAAGTTGCGGGCCAGGCAGTCGGGCGTGACCAGCGGCCGATCGAGCTCGGCCCCGACCAAGGCCCAGGTGCCGAGGCTCACATAGCACCAGTCGGGCCGGCTCGAGGGGGGCTCGTCGGCCGGCACGGCCGCGACCGCGCTGGCGGTGTCGTGGGTGCCCGGCAGGATCACCCGCGCGGCCCCCAGGCCGGTCTCGGCGGCCACGTCGCTCCGCAGTCGGCCGAGTTCGGTGCCGGGGCTGGCAATCGGTCCGAAGATGCGGCGGGGGAGGCCGAACCGCTCCACCAGCGGAAACGCCCAGTCGCCGGTCTGGGGGTCGAAGCACTGGGTCGTGCTGGCGTTGGTTCGCTCGTTGGAGGGCTCTCCGGAGAGCAGCCAGTGGAACAGGTCGGGAATCATCAGGAGCCGGTCGGCGGCCGCCAGCAGGCTGCTCTCGGCCTGCCGGAGGGCGAGCAATTGGTAGAGCGAATTGAGCTCCATGAACTGGAGGCCGGTGGCGGCGAAGATCTCGGGCCGAGGCACGATCCGCTCAGCGGCGGCGATCATCCCGCGGGTTCGGGCGTCGCGGTAGCAGGCGGGGTTGGCCAGCAGGCTGCCGTCGGCGGCCAGGAAGGCGAAGTCAACGCCCCAGGTGTCGACCCCCACGCTCGAGATCCGGCCGCCGTGCCGGCCAGCCGCGGCCCGCAGGCCCGCCACGACCTCCTGCCAGAGCCGCGGCAGGTCCCAGATCAGTTGCCCGGCCAGCGAGACCGGGCCGTTCTCGAACCGATGCGCCTCCTCGAGTTCAAGCAGCCGGCCGTCGAAGGCTCCGGTTACGACCCGACCCCCCGAGGCTCCCAGGTCAACGGCCACCGCCACGTCACGAACCATTGCAGAAACGCTCCCAGGAATTCACGGGCCGCAGGAAAACGGCTGACGATTGTTCAGTTTTCGGTCGCTCTGGGGAGGGGGGGGCGGTGGAACGCGGGGGCAGCCCCGAGTTTGCCGGCCGGGGCCAGACTGGCTGCTGCTTGACCCGGCCTGATTCCGATTCCAAAATCCGCCTCGGTAGTTTATTCAATAGTTGACCAACATAGTAAGGATTCCGGTGGCAGAGGCGGTCGTTCCAGCCCAGATCGCGCCGGCAGGACTGGGGGCCGATGGCCAGCCCACCGCCGAGTTTCGCGAGGAACTCGCCCGGGCCAGCCGGTCGCTCGAGCAGGCGTCGCCGCCGGAGATCATCCGCTGGGCGGTGGAGCGATTCACGAGCCGGCTCACCATGGCCACGGCCTTCGGCCCCGAGGGCTGCCTGATCCTCCACTGGCTGGCCGCCGTGGCGCCGGGCACCCACGTCTTCAATCTGGAGACCGGCTACCAGTTTCCCGAGACCCTCGCCCTCCGCGACCGGATCGCCCGCCGCTACGGGATCGAAGTCGTCCTCGAGCTGCCCGGGACGAGTGTGGCCGAATACGAGCAGCTCCACGGCGGGCCGCTCTACCGCACGGCCCCCGATCAGTGCTGCGGTGATCGCAAGCTGACGGTGATCCGCCGGGTGCTGACCCGGTTCGATGCCTGGATGAGCGGGATCCGCCGCGACCAGAGCCCCGACCGGGCCGCCGCCCCGATCGTGGGCTGGGATCACAAGTTTGGCGTGGTCAAGGTCTCGCCCCTGGCGAACTGGACCAAGGCCATGGTCTGGGACACGATCGTCAAGGAAGAGGTGCCCTACAACCCGCTCCACGATCGGGGCTTCGTGAGCATCGGCTGCATGCCTTGCACGCGGGCCGTCACCGCCGGCGAAGACGAGCGGGCCGGCCGCTGGAGCGGCACCGCCAAGACGGAGTGCGGCCTCCATTCACGGGGCTAAAGGGAGGCCAGCGTCTCGATGAAGCTCTCCGCCCGCACCGAATACGCCGCCCTGGCCGCCGTGGAATTGGCTCGGCAGCCCGCCACGGCCGGCCCCCTGGGGCTCCGCTCGATCAGCGAGGCCCAGGGGGTGCCGGCCCGGTTTCTGGTGCACATTCTCCTCGAACTCAAGCGGGCCGGGATCGTGGCCAGCGTGCGAGGGGCGGCCGGGGGCTACCGGCTGGCCCGGCCGGCCGAGGCGATCACCCTGCGGCAGATCCGCGAGGCGGTGGAGGGGCCCGACGAGACCCCCGCCCCGATCAGCGGCCAGTTCGCCCCGCGGTCGCGGGAGGCCGCCAGCCTGCTGCACGCCTGGCAGGCCGCCGCCCGGGCCGAGGCGGCGGCGCTCGAGGGCGTGACGCTCGCCGATCTCGTGGCCCGCAGCCGCGCGTCGGGCGAGGCGATGTATTACATCTAGCCTCACGCTGCGCTCGCGATCCTGGCCTCGCTTCGCTTGCCGGCCTCCACGTAGCGGCGGGATTCCATCCCGCCGGCCAGTTGGCGAGGCGTTTCCAATGCCGCCGCTTCCCGCTGGCATCGCCCCGCTGCCCGCAGGGTTAAACAGGCTTTGCCTGCCCGCAGGGTCAACCCGCGGCTACGTTTCGCCAAACCGGCCGCCACGTAGCGGCGGGATTCTATCCCGCCGGCCAGTTGGCGCAGCGTTTCCAGTGCCGCCGCTTCCGGCTGGCATCGCCCCGCTGCCCGCAGGGTTGAAAACCCGCGGCTACGTGGCGGCAACACGCCCGCTGGCTGCTGCCCGACCTGCGCTCCCGCTTTCCTCCGCCTCCGGTGCTCGCCGCAAAACCTGTTTTTCGCGGTCCGGCGGGGTCGTCTTGCGGAAGTGCCAGAGCGTGGCACAATGTGGGGCTTCCCCGCCTT
>CAYRNG010000263.1:0-12724 GCA_964425395.1 uncultured Candidatus Kuenenia sp.
AAGAGAGCGGTATCCATGACGAGCGATTCTACGCGTTGGCCACCAGAGGAAAAAGGTGTCAGGACTCTTTTCTGCGAAGCACCCTGCTCGGCTTTGCCGGGCAGGGCCGTGCCGCCTCCGGCGGCCAGGAAAAGAGTCCTGACACCTTTTTCGGTCAGGCCCGGGCCACGCGGTTGCCCGGCAGCCGGCGGGCGATCCGCCGGGTTTCCAGGACGCCGATCGCCGCCAGCACCCGCGCGGCGGCCAGGCCGGTCTCGGCCACGAGGTCGTCGATGTCGACGCCCCCGGCTCCGCCGGCCAGCGTGTCGACCGCGGCGAGCACCTGCCGTTCCAGCTCGTCGAGCCGTAGCTCGGCCGGCGACTTGACCTCCCGGCCGTCGGCGGTGACGGCCGTCTCGAACAGCGGCCCGAGCTCCTCGAGGATGTCGTCGATGCCCTGCACGAGCTTCGCCCCGTCGCGGATCAGGCCGTGGCAGCCGCGGCTCATCCGGCTGTCGATCGGCCCCGGCACCGCGAACACCTCCCGCCCCTGCTCGCCGGCCAGCCGGGCCGTGATCAGAGCCCCGGAGCGATCGGCCGCCTCGACCACGACCGTGCCCAGCGTCAGGCCCGAAATGATCCGATTGCGGCTCGGGAAGGTGCCGGTCTGCGGCTCGGTCAAGGGGGGCAGCTCACTCACGACCGCCCCCTGGGCGATGACCTCGAGGGCCAATTCGGCATGCTCGGGCGGATAGATGGAGAGCACGCCCGAGCCCAGGACGGCGATCGTGCGGCCCCCCGCCTCGAGTGCCCCACGATGGGCCGCGGCGTCGATCCCGCGGGCCAGCCCGCTGACGACCGTGTAGCCGGCCCGAGCCAGGCCGCCGGCCAGCTGGTGGGCCACCCGCCGGCCGTAGGCCGAGGCATGGCGGGCTCCGACGATCGCCACCGCCAGGGCATCGCACGGCTCGAGCTTTCCCCGCACGAAGAGCAGGCCCGGCGGGTCGTCGATCCGGGAGAGCAGGCCGGGATAGCCGGCCGTCCCCTCGGGCAGGATCTGCACCTCCCGCCGCCGGCAGAGCTCGATCACCTCCTCGGCCATCGGGGCAGTCGCCAGCGTGGGAATCAGCTCGGCCAGCTTGGGGCCGATCCTGGCCACCCCGGCAATCTCCTTGGGACTCGCGGCGAACACCGCCTGCGGCGAGCCGAACCGCTCGAGCAACAGCTGCCGGAGGCGGCTGCCGATACCCGGCACGCAGGCGAGGCGAACCTGGGCGAAGAAGGCCTCGTCGGCAGAGGCGACTGAATCGTCGGCGGGAGGGGTGGCCATCCGCGGGGCTCCTGGGAAGGGGAGCCACCGAGTGTACGGGCGTTCCGTATGCGAGGCAAGGGGTTGTAGGCCCGTGCCGCCGCCACGGGCTATTTGAGGCGGAGTTGGGTGGCGGGTAGTCCGTCACGGCGTGACGGACCTACACGGCGTGACGGACCTACACGGGCCGGTTCAGCCGGCGGCGGCCTTGAGCTCGGCCAGCCGCTGGGCCGTGTTCACCAGCCGGTCCCAGTTGGCCTCGACGTATTCCGGCGGGCCGCCGATCTGGGCCACCACCTGGGCCACCTCCTCGGTGGGCACCATCTCGATCGCGTCCCAGGGGCAGACCTTCAGGTCGTAGGGATTCGACTTCTTGCCCGGGATGTGGACGCAGACCTCGCAGCCCACGCACCGCTCGATGTCGATCTCGCACCAGCTCTGGAGGTTGTGGAACTGGTCATACTGTTGCACCTTGATGATGCAGTCCACGGGGCAGACTTCCAGGCAGCTCTCGCAGCCGGTGCAGTTGTCGGCGTTGATGACCGCCAGTTCCTTGGGCAGCTTCTTGCGGGGGCCTTGCTTTGCCATGTTCGTCTCATCGGCGCGGGGGCTTGCGAAACTCCAACTCTCACATCGTAGCCGCCCCGCCCCGCCCGGCAAAATGCCGGCCTCAGGCCGCCAAACGCCGCGGCTGGCCGCTCCGCAGGGCACCGGCCTCGAAGGCGTAGCCGAACCGCTCCACGTCGGCCGCGAAGGCCTCGGCCACCCGGTCCACCAGGGCCGGCGAGTAATACTCGCGGTAGTCGCCGCGGACCCCGGCGTTGGCCCGGGGAAGGGTCGCCTCGATGCCGATCCGGCGGCAGATGAAGGCGAAGTCGGTGTCGAGCGACTCGTAGCGGCCCACGAAATCGACCAGCAGCCGGCCGTCGCGGTCGCAGAGCATCCCGGCTTGGGAAATTGCCCCCCGCCGAATCTCGTAGTCCACGTAGGCGGCGAACGACGGCAGGGCGGCGACCTTCCGGTGCCGGCGATGGCCCGGCACGCGGCGGATGTAGTGCCAGTAGGAGACGAGCAGGTCCCAGGGATTGCGGACGAAGGCGAACTTGAAGAGCTCGGCGAACACGTCGGCGGGGAGCCAGGCCCGGAGCACCTCAGCCGAGCCGTGGGTGCGAAACTTCAGATGCGGCCAAGGGGCGAAGCGGTTGATCGGAATCCCGACCCGGGCCAGCCAGCGGTTGGCCCAGAAGGCGTCGGGGTGGCACGTGTAGCGGGCCAGCGCCCGGTGGACGCTGCTGCCGGCCGTCTTGGGCACGTGGACGAAGGCGAAGGAGTGGGTCTGGGAGACGAGCATCGCGGGCCTCGGGCGGGAGGCCGGAGCATCGCAGAGGGTTGGCCGTGAGGCGAGGCCGATTTTTGCCGGCTGCGGCGGGCTCGCGCCGGGCTTGCAGCCGGCCGGCGGTCAGACCGTCTCGCCGCGGACGAGGTCGGCCACCGTCTGCCGGGCCCGCACGAGCCGGGCAGCGCCGCCGTCCACGAGCACCTCGGCCGGCAGCGGCTTGGAGTTGTAGTTGCTCGCCATCACGAACCCGTAGGCCCCGGCGATCTCGATCACCAAAAGATCGCCCACCCGGGCCGCCGGCAGCGGACGGGTGGTCACGAAGCCGCCTTCGGCCTGGGTGAAGATGTCGCCCGACTCGCAGAGCGGCCCTCCCACGGCCACCTCCTCGATGTCTTCCGGCTCGCCGGCCTCGGCCGGGCAGAGGCAGAGCGGGTGGTAGGAGCCGTAGAGCACCGGTCGGGCGAGCGTGTTGAAGCCGGCGTCGACGAGCAGATACTTGCGGCTACCCTGCCGCTTGATCGCCCGGACCTCGGTGACCAGGTAGCCGGCCTCGGCGGTCAGGTAGCGGCCCGGCTCGATCTCGAGGCGGATCCGGTGGCCGAACCGATCCTCGAGCCGCTTCCGCGTCGCGTCCCAGAGCTGAAAGTAGCCCCCCAGGTCGGCCCGCTGCTCGTCGGGCTTGTAGGGCACCGGCAGCCCGCCGCCGGCGGAGATCGTCGTCAGCGAGCGGCCGACCTCGCCGGCCACCCGCTCGAGCGCCCCGGCCACCTCGGCCAGGTGGGCCAGATCCGCCCCGCTGCCGATGTGCATGTGGAGGCCGGTCACAGCCAGGCCCGCCCACTCGGCCCGGCGGAGCACCTCGGGGATCTCCTCGTGCCAGATGCCGTGCTTCGAGCCCTCGCCGCCGGTGTTGGTCTTCTGACTGTGGCCGTGGCCGAAGCCGGGATTCACCCGGAGCGTGACCGCCGATCCCGGCACCCGCTCGGCGAGCTGCTCGAGCATGTCGGCCGAGCCGCAGTTGACGTGGATCCCCAGCCGGGCGACCGCGTCGAGGCTCTCCCGATCGAAGAGGTCAGCCGTGTAGACGATCGGCTGGGCCGGAGGGAGGTCGCGGGCCGGGGCCGCCGCGGCGGGGGCATGGGCCGGATAGCCGGCCGCCAGGGCCCGCTCGATCTCGCCGGCGCTGACGGCATCGACGAGCACCCCCGCCCGGCGGACGAGGTCGAGCACGGCCAGGTTGGAGCAGGCCTTCTGGGCGAAGCGAACCGTGTCCCAGGGGGCCAGATCCTGGCACCGCCGGCGGATCATTTCGGCGTCGTAGGCGTAGAAGGGTGTGCCGTGGGCACGGGCGAGTGCGGCGATCGATACGCCGGCGATCTCGCGGCGGACGAGCCGGGAGGCATCGAGGGTCTGCATGGTGATCATGTCAGGGGAGGGGAGGTCAGGGAGCCAGAGCTGGCACGCCCCGGCCGCCGGGCAGCGGCAGGCCGCCGGCCCCGGCCGGCAACAGGGCCGGTCCCTGGGCGGTGATCGCCGCAGCGATCGATTGGATCGCACCGCCGTCTGCCGTGAGCCGCATCGCCACGCCCCGCTCGATCGGCCGGACGAGCACCTGGAGGAGCGTGACCGGCTTGGTGGCCGACTCGGCGGCCACCTCGGCGAGCACCGCCGCGGCCTCGTCATCCGCGCCGGCCGACTTCATGAGCGTGGCGGCGTAGCCGAGCAGGCTGGCCACCGAGAGATTGACGGTCGAGAGCGGCTTGGCCTCATCGTCGGCCCGGCCGCCGGCCTCGACCGCCGCGGCCAGCCGCTTGGCCACGTCGCCCCCCACGAGCAGAAAGGCCCGGTCGGCCGCGACCGCGAGCGTGGCCTGGAGCCGGCCGCCGAGCTTGTCGGCCTCAGGCAGCCCGGCCAGGTCGATCTCGATCTCATGGAGGTTGGCCCCGGCCTGCCGGCCGGTGTCGAACCGCACCGTCGTCTGGGGTGGGAGCGTTCCGTCGCGACCGAAACGGTTCTTGACCTGCTTCTCGAGGGCCGGCCCGTCCTTGATCCGAGCCGCCAGGGTGAAGGCCGGCAGCAGGGCATCGGCCTGCGTGCTGCTGGTGTCGATGGCCAGGGCGGCATCAACGCCCCCGGCGTCGAGCATCGCCCCGACCAGATCCTGGAGCAGGCCGAACAGCGAGTCGGTAATCGGGTCGCCGGTGCCGGCCGGCAGGGCCTGGGCCAGGGTGGCCTCGATCGCCGCCCGGGTCGCCGCGGGCACGGCCTGGGCGTGGTGGGCGCGGATGGCCGCGGGCTTGCCGTTGCCGGCCGCCGGCAGGCCGAGAGCATTGGCCGTCTTGCCGGCATTCGACCAGACGGCGGCGGCATCGCTGCCCGGCAGCATGACGGTCCGATTCTCGATGAACAGCCGGTCCTTGGCCGGCTCCACCGCCAGGCCGAACAGCAGGAATTCGGTCTCGGCGAGGCCTTCGAAGGCGGCGGCCAGCGCCGCGGCATCGAGCGGCTGCCCTTGGTCGGCCGCAGCGGCGGCTCCCTGCTCGATCATTCCCTTGACCTGCTCCCGCATCCCGGCGGGCATGGCGGCCGGGAAGAGCTGCACACCCAGCGAGAGGGCGTCGGCCACCTTGCTGATCAGCTCGGCGGCGTTGGCCGGGCCGGCCGGGCTCCCCTGAGGCGCGATCACAGCCCAGCCGTCCTGCTCGCTGATCTCGAGCGGCGGGCCGCCGGGCATCTGCACCAGCCGCTTGCCGCCGGCCTGCTGCACGGGGCCGAGCACCCCCTGGAGCGCTTCGAGGAGCTTGCCCAGATCCTTGACCGGCACGTAGCCGTGCACGACCGGCATCTCGCCGGCGGCGGTCACCACGACCCCCAGCGGCCGGTTGACGTCGAGCCCGGCCAGCCCCTTGAACTGCGTGGCCATCATCACGACCGACTCGGCGAGCGCCGCCAGCGTCGGGTTGCCGACCTGCACGCCGACCCAGCCGATCTGCTTCTTGAGGTCGGCGTAGCCGTCGGCGGCCACCACCGCGACCACAGGATTGTCGGCCGCCCGCAGGGCCACGAGCGGGGCGACCGCCGCCACGAGCGAGAGCAAGCCGACCACGAGTGGGGAAAAACGGCGCATTGGAAAGGCATTCCTGGGGGAGTGAGCTGGGATCCCCGGCTCGATACCATCGACTGAGTTTACCAGACCGGATGAAAAGCCTGTATCCTACGGATTCGCCGCGAATGCCTCCCTCCCACCTTCAGTCCGAGCCCGATCTGGAAACGCTGCTCCGGTCCCCCCGGCGGCCGCGGGCCCGGCTGCAGGTCCTGCTTTACGCGCTCACCTGCCTGACCACTTTCGCGGCCGGCGCCGTGGGCTGGCAGCCATTCCTCTTGGGGCTCGACGACGCCGGCATCGCCTCGGCCGTGGCCGCCCACTGGGACCGGGGGCTCTTGTACATGGCCGCGGTGATGGCCGTGCTCACGGCCCACGAGGCGGGCCACTTCATCGCCGCCCGCCTCCACGGCATCCCCGCCACGCTGCCGTTCTTCATCCCGATGCCGATCCTGCTGACCGGCACGCTGGGGGCCGTGATCGGGATGGAGGGCTCGCGGGCCGACCGCCGGCAGCTCTTCGACATTGCCATCGCCGGGCCCTTGGCGGGGCTGGTGGTGGCGGTGCCGCTGTTGGCCCTTGGCCTCAAGTGGGGCGAGGCCGGCGGGCCCAACCCGTTCGCGCTGGCCCCGCTGGCCGTCTGGCTGCAGGGCCTGCTCCGGCCCGACCTGGCCGCCGGCACGACCGTCGCCCCCAACGCCCTGTTCATGGCCGGCTGGGTGGGGCTGCTCGTCACGGGCCTCAACATGATCCCCGTCAGCCAGCTCGACGGCGGCCACATCTGCTACGCCGTCTTCGGCCGCCGCGGCAACTGGGTGGCCCGGGCGGCCCTGATCGCCTCGATCCTGGCGGTCGTGATCTCGGGGCAGCACAACTGGGTGGCCCTGATCGTGATCGTCACGTTTCTGGGGGTCGATCACCCCCCCATCCGCGAGGAGGGGACGCCGCTGGACCGGTTCCGCACGGTCCTGGGGATCGCGGCCTTCTTGATTCCGGTTTTGACGTTCATGCCCGAGCCCCTGCGGCTCGACTGAATCTGGAACGGGGCGGTCTCCGCGGGCCTGCGACCGGGGCGGGGCCGGTCCCCTGCGAACCGGACCGGTTTCCGCCTATTATGGTTCTGTGATTCGTCCATCCCGCAGGAGGCCCGCCCGTGACCATGCCCGCCATGAACATCCTGGAGCAGGAAGATCCCGAGGTCTGGAGTGCCGTGGCCGCCGAAGGGGTGCGGCAGCAGGACGGCCTCGAGATGATCGCCAGCGAGAACTTCACGAGCCCGGCCGTGATGCAAGCGGTGGGCAGCGTGCTGACCAACAAGTATGCCGAGGGCTATCCCGGCCGGCGGTACTACGGCGGCTGTGAGTTCGTGGACAAGGTCGAGGACCTGGCCCGGGAGCGGTTGAAGGCGGTCTTCGGGGCCGAGCATGTCAACGTCCAGCCCCACTCCGGCAGCCAGGCCAATGCGGCGGTGTATCTCGCCGCCATCAAGCCGGGCGACACGGTGCTGGCCTTCGACCTGGCCCACGGCGGCCACCTGACCCACGGCATGAAGCTCAATGCCTCAGGGATCTTCTACAAGTTCGTCCACTACGGCGTCCGCCGCGACGACCATCTCCTCGACTTCGACCAGGTCGCCCGGCTGGCCCACGAACATAAGCCGCAGCTGATCGTGGCCGGGGCAAGCGCGTATCCCCGCGAGATCCCCCACGGCACCTTCGCCGAGATCGCCCGCGCGGTCGGCGCCCTGCTGATGGTGGACATGGCCCACTACGCGGGCCTCGTGGCGGCCGGCCTCCACGACAACCCCGTGCCCGTGGCCGACTTCGTGACGAGCACCACCCACAAGACCCTCCGCGGCCCCCGCGGCGGGATCGCGATGTGCCGGGCGGCCCACGCCAAGGACCTCGACCGCTCGGTCTTCCCGGGGCAGCAGGGGGGCCCCTTGATGCACGTGATCGCCGGCAAGGCGGTGGCCTTCGCCGAGGCGCTTCGCCCCGAGTTCAAGGCCTACGGACAGCGGGTGATCGACAACGCCCGCACCCTGGCCGCGGCCCTCGCCTCAGGCGGCGTGAAGCTCGTCAGCGGCGGCACCGACAACCATCTGATGCTGGTGGACGTGACGCCGCTCGGCATCGGCGGTAAGCTCGCCGAGGAGACGCTCGACCGCTGCGGGATCACCTGCAACAAGAACATGATCCCCTACGACGAGCGGAAGCCGGTCGATCCCTCGGGCATCCGCCTGGGCACGCCGGCGCTGACCACCCGCGGCATGGGCGCCGACGAGATGACTCGGATCGCGGCCTGGATCCTCCGGGCCCTCAAGAGCCCCGATGACGCGGCCGTGCTCGACTCAATCCGCGGCGAGGTGGCCGATCTGGCCGAGCAGTTCCCCGTGCCGGCGGCCCGGCTCGAGCAGGCGGTGGCGGGATGAGCGGCCCCGACGCCCGGGATCGTGGCGTCGTCCGCCTCGGCCTCGTCCAGTCGGCCTGCACCGGCGACCGCGAGGCCAATATCCGCCAGGCGCTCGAGGGCATCGCCGCGGCTGCGGAGCGGGGGGCCACGGTCGTCTGCCTCCAGGAGCTGTTTGCCGGTGAGTATCCCTGCCAGGCCGAAGACCACGGCAGGTTCGCCGAGGCCGAAAGCGTGCCCGGGCCGCTCACCGCGCGGCTGGCCGCCGCGGCAAAGGAGCATGGCGTGGTGCTCGTGGGCAGCGTCTTCGAGCGGCGGGCCCACGGAGTGTTTCACAACACGGCCGTCGTGTTCGAGGCCGACGGCTCGACCGCGGGGGTGTATCGCAAGATGCACATCCCCGACGACCCGCACTACTATGAGAAGTTCTACTTCGCCCCCGGCGACACCGGGTTCATGAGCGTGCCCACCAGCCGGCTGGCCGTCGGCCCGCTCGTCTGCTGGGATCAGTGGTATCCCGAGGCGGCCCGGTTGACGGCCATGGCCGGGGCGGAGGTGCTCTTCTATCCCACCGCGATCGGCTGGCTCGACGGCGAGGAATCGCTCCACGCCGAGCAGTATGAGTCTTGGGACACGATGCTCCGGAGCCACGCGATCGCCAACGGCCTGTTCGTGGCGGCGGTGAATCGCACCGGCCGCGAGGGGCCGCTTCGCTTCTGGGGCGCGAGCGTGGTCTACGCGCCGAACGGGCAGCGGCTGGCGATCGCCGCGCACGACAGGCCCGAGGTGCTCGTCTGCGACTGCGACCTCGGCCGGATCGAGTGGTCGCGGACCCGCTGGCCCTTTTTCCGCGACCGGCGGATCGACGCCTACGGCGGCCTCCTGAACCGGTGGGGCACGTAGTGGGTGACACTTCGGAACGAAGCGGTGGGCGGGAAAAGGGGACAGGAAAGGGGACAGTCCCCGCGGCGGGGATAGTCCCCGGGTATCGTCTCCCGGCCGAGTGGGAGCCGCATGCCGCCACCTGGCTGGCCTGGCCCCATCGCCGGGCCACCTGGCTGGGGCCGTTCGAGCCGGTGCCCACGGTCTACGAACAGCTTGCCCGGCTGATCGCGGCCCACGAGCCGGTGCGGATCATCGGTGCCGGGCAGGTGCTCGCCGAGCCCCGCGAGCGGCTCGCCGGCCTGGCCAACGTGGAGTTCGTGACGATCCCCACCAACGACTCCTGGGTGCGGGACACCGGCCCCGTGTTCCTTGTGCGGCGGCCCGACGCGGCCGCCGACCTGCCCGACCGGGCGGCCGTCGCCTGGAGCTGGAACGCCTGGGGCGGCAAGTATCCTCCCTGGGATGCCGACGCCCGCGTGGCCCGCTCGATCGCCGCCCACCTCGGGCTCGACACCGCCGAGCCGGGCATCGTCCTCGAAGGGGGCGCGCTCGAGACCGACGGGGCCGGCACGGTTCTCGCCAACGAGCGGTGCGTCGTGGACGAGCGGCGGAATCCCGGCCTCGACCGGGCCACGATCGAGCAGGCCATCCGCGGCTGGCTGGGCGTCGAAAAAGTGCTCTGGGTCGGCGGCGACCTGGCCGGCGACGACACCGACGGCCACATCGACCAGCTCGCCCGGTTCGTCGCTCCCGGCCGGGTGCTGGCCGCCCGCCAGGCGGACCCGGGTGATCCCAACCACGCGCCGCTGGCGGCCAACTTGGAGCGGCTGGCCACGCTCCGCGATGCGGCCGGCCGGCGGCTGGAGGTGATCCCCGTCGATCTTCCGGCCCGGTTCGCCTTCGCGGGCACGCAACTGCCGGCCAGCCACCTGAACTTCTACGTCGCCAACGGCCTGGTGGCGGTGCCGGTGTTCGGCGGGCCGACCGACGAACCGGCCCTCCGGCTCCTGGCGGAGTGCTTTCCCCGCCGCAGGATCGAGCCGGTGGACTGCCGGGAGCTCGTCCGGGGCCGGGGGGCCCTCCACTGCATCACCCGGGACGAGCCGGCGGGCTGAGAGGGGACAGTCCCCTGCGGGAAAGAAAGGGGACAGTCCCCTGCGGGGACAGTCCCCCGGGGTTTTTCACGCTGATTCCGGGCTTGCCCGGGCCGCGTGGCTTCGCCATCATCCCGCCTTCCCGGCAGGCCGCCGGGCCGCGTGGAGGCCGATCTCATGGAACAGTTCGCGACCGCCGTTCAGGGCTTCGTGTCGCTGCTGGCCCGCCTGCTGCTGGCCACGATCTTTCTCGTCAGCGCCATCGGCAACAAGATTCCGCAGTTTCAGCAGACGGCCGAATACATGGCCTCCGAGGGCGTGCCCAATCCCCGCTTCGCGTTGTTCGGAGCGATCGGTCTGTTGCTGATCGGCGGCCTGTCGGTGGTCGCCGGCGCCTGGACCCGGATCGGCGCCCTGTTCCTGTTCGTGTTCCTGGCCGCGGCCACCTACTACTTCCACGACTTCTGGCAGTTCGCCGACCCGGCCCAGCGGCAGCTGCAGACGATCCAGTTCATGAAAAACCTGGCCATCGGCGGCGGGCTGTTGGCCCTGGCCTCCTTTGGCGGCGGACCCTGGAGCGTGGACGGCTGGATCGAATGGAAGCGGGAAGAGGCTGAGTCGAATCCGCCCTCCAAGGCCCGGTCCACGGCCAAGGTGCAGCAGGCGGCCTGAGGCCCGGGCCGGCCAGCTGATAGGGGCCAGCCCGGCTGGTATGCTCCCGGCTCCTCCCGGGGTCACCGCCATGCCTGCCGACTGGTTCGCTTTCTGCTCGTCTCGTGCCCGGGCGGTCGCCGCTCTCCTCGTGCCGGCCGTCGTGGCCCTGGCCGAGCCCCCTGCTCCCGCTCTGGAGAAGCCGATGCCCGCCGCGGCCATTGCCCCCCCGTTCGCCCACCCTGCCGCCCGCCCCTTCGGGATGCTGCCCGATGGCCGCGAGGCGGTGCTCTACACGCTCGAGGTGCCCGGCGGCTGGCGGGCCACGGTCACCGACTACGGGGCCATCCTGACGAGCTTCCTCGTGCCGCCGGCCGCTGGCGACCCGGCGGGCAAGCCAGTGGACGTGGTGCTCGGTTTCGACTCGCTGGCCGGCTATCTCGCCGGCCATCCCTATTTCGGCGCCATCTGCGGCCGCTGTGCCAACCGGATCGCCGGCGGCACCTTCGAGCTGGCCGGAACCATGTATCAGCTGGCAGCCAATGCCGGCGGCAATCACCTCCACGGCGGCCTCGAGGGCTTCGACAAGAAGCTCTGGAAGGCGACGCCGCGGGTCACCGACAGGGGTCCGGCCGTGACCTTCGAGCTCGTCTCGCCCGCCGGCGAGGAGGGCTATCCCGGCCGGCTCGTGGCCACGGCCACCTACACGCTCACCCCGGCCGGCGAGCTCGTCGTCGAGATGACCGCCACGACCGACGCCCCGACGATCGTGAATCTGGTCCACCATTCCTACTGGAACCTGGCCGGCCAGGCCGCGGGGTCGATCAAGGACCACGAGTTGGCCGTGGAGGCCGACCGCTACCTGCCGGTGGACTCAGGTAGCATCCCGACCGGAGCCTTCGCCCCGGTCGAGGGGACGAGCTTCGACTTCCGGCCGGAGCGGCAGCCCTGGGCCCGCTGCGGCGGGGCGATCGAGACCCTGCCCCCGGCCGCACCTCCCGGCACGCCCCGGGGCGTTGACCACGCCTACGTGCTGCGGGGCTGGCAGCCCGACGGCGAGCTCCGCCGAGCGGCCACGCTCCGCGATCCCGGGAGCGGCCGGACGCTCGAGATCCTCACTGATCAGCCGAGCATCCAGGTCTACATGGGCAACTTCCTCGACGGCTCCCTGACCGGCAAGGCGGGGGCGGTCTACGGACCCAATGCGGCGATCTGCCTGGAGACGCAGAAGTTTCCCGACTCGATCCACCATCCCGACTGGCCGAGCGTGCGGCTCGATCCCGGTCAGACCTACCGGCACCTGATGGTGCACCGCTTCAGCCGCTGAGTTGCCCTAGCGGCGGGGCCGGCTGCCCGCGGCCGGTGGCGGTGGCGGTGCCGCCGGCGGCAGAGCGGCCAGGTGGCTCGCCAGGGCGGCAAAGGCGGCTTCCGCCCGCGGCGCGGTCGCCACGACCTGCAGCGGATCGGCGAAGCCGAGCGTCTGGATGCTCCGGCGACCCGGGCTGCGGCGGGCCGGCAGCGGTCCAAACTGGAGCACGAGCTCGTAGGAGCCGGTCGAGCCGTTGCGGCCCGAGCCGGCCCGGGTGGGGTTGTATCGCGAGTTGCCGAAGCCCGACACGCCAATGAAGAACCAGCCCGTGGTCCGGGCCCGGATCACGAGCCGGCTGTCGAGCGTGCCGCCATGATCGTCGTTGGCGCCGAGTTGGCGGCCGCGGGCATCGAAGACCCGCAGGTAGGTGTCGAGCGAGGAGCCGCCCGGCAGCCGCTGGGCGAAGGTCTCGACCACGAGCGTCTGGCCGGCGGCCACCCGCACCCGGTAGATGTCCACATCGCGGCTGCCAAAACGGCCGTCGCCGATGATCCCGGGCAGGATGACGTCTCCCGTCGTCTGGGCCACCCGAAAGGCCTGCCGAATCGTGTCGCCGACATCGACGATGGCCGGCGGAGGGGGCTCC
>CAYRNG010000264.1:0-15560 GCA_964425395.1 uncultured Candidatus Kuenenia sp.
GCGGCGACGGCCGTGGCCGCGGTCCTCGGAGGGTCTGGCATGTGGTGGCAGGCGCGGGCGGGAGAGGTGCCGAAGGGGCCGCGGGCCGAGACCTGGAAAAAGGTCCAACAGGCTCTCGACGAGGGGAAGCCAAAGTCAGCGATCGAAGCCCTGGCCGGACTCGAACAGGCGGCGATCGCCGAAAAGGCCTGGGCAGAAGTCGCCCGGGCGATCGCCACCCGGGTGCTCGCCGAGACGGGCGACCGGCCCGCCGACGATCCCGAGCGGGTGATTCGCCTGGCGGCCGAATTCGTCAAGGCGCCGGCCGAGACCAAGGGCGTGCTCGAGGCCATCCGGGCCAACTGGACCTGGGGCTACTACCAACAAAACCAGTGGCGCTACCAGGAGCGGACCCAGGGCGGCGCCGACGCCAAGGATCTCTCCAAGCTGGGTCAGTGGGACCTGCCCACGATCGTGGGCGAGATCCGCGGCCGGTTCGCCGCCGCCGTGGGGAAGCCGGGCAGCCCGGAACGGAAGGCGCTCCAGGCGCTGCCCGTGGCCGAGTGGGACCCGCTGATCCAGAAGGGCTCGATGCCCGATGCCTGGCGGCCGACCGTGTGGGACGTGGTCGCCCGCGATGCGCTGGAGTTCGCCGCCTCCGGCGAGCGGGGGCTGATAGCCCCGGAAGATGCTTTTGAGCTCGACGTTGACTCGCCGGCTTTGGGCACGATGGAAGAGTTTCTGGCGTGGCGGCCCGAGAGCGACGAGGCCGTCACCGACAAGGACTCGCCGCTCCTGGAGGCCGCGACGCTCTACCGCGGCCTGCTCGAGTTTCACGCCCGCGACGCCGAGAAGTCGGCCCTGCTTTCGGCCGACCTCGACCGGATCCTGTGGGCGAGCAACGCGGCCGTCGGCGAGGGGCTGCTCGACCGCAAGGAGAAGGCCTTGCGCGGCTTCATGGAGCGGGCCGGCGACCACGAGACAGGGGCGCTCGCAGCCTTTCAGCTGGCGAGCCTCGTGCAGCAGCGGGGCGACCTCGTGGCGGCCCGGGAGATCGCCGCCAATGCCGCAGCGGCCCACCCGAAGAGCCACGGCGGGGCCCAGTGCGCGAACCTCGTCTCGCAGATCGAGTCGCGGCAGCTCTCCGTCGCGACCGAGCGGGCTTGGGCGGCGCCCTTTCCCGCGATTCGCGTGACGTACCGGAACCTCGCCAAGGTGCACCTCCGGGTCGCCCGGGCCGACTGGCTCGGCCGCCTGAAGGCGGGCAAGCCCCACTCGGGCTGGCTCGACGACCAGGACCGGGCGGCGATCCTCGCCCTGCCGGCCGTCCGCGAGCATGCGGCCGACCTGCCGGCCACGGCCGACTACCAGGAGCGGTCGGAGGACATCCCGGTCGGCACCGCCCTCGACGCCGCCACGCTCGAGCCCGGCGCCTACTGGGTGATCGCCAGCCACACGGCCGACTTCGGCGAGCAGGACAACGTGGTCGCCCTGACGATGGTCTGGGTGACCCGCCTGGCCATTGTGACCGAGCGACAGCGGCCGGGCATGCTCGCCGGCTACGTGATCGATCTCGCCACCGGCGAGCCGGTGCCAGCGGCCGACGTGCAGGTCTTCGTTCGCCGGCAGCAGGGCAACCGGCGGGGTTTTGACGAGGCGGCAGCGGCCCAGACCGACGCCGAGGGCCGGTTCGAACTCGAGGCGGAGCAGGGGCGGGAACTGGTGGTCGTGGCCAAGGCCAAGCTCGCCGGCCGCGAGCAGACGGTGGCCAGCGGTTCGACCAACGTCTGGCCCAACGTGATGAACGACACGCTCAAGTCGATCGTGCTGGTCACCGACCGCGGCATCCACCGGCCGGGGCAGATCGTGTTCTACAAGGGGGTCGTGGCCGCGGGCGACCAGGCCGAGGCGAAGTATGCGGCGATCGCCGGCACCGCCGTGGAGGTGAGTCTGCGCGACGCCAATGGCCGCGAGGTGGCCAAGGCCAAGCACACGACCAGTGCCAACGGCTCGTTTCACGGTAACTTCCCCATTCCCGCTGGCTGCCTGCCGGGGCAGTGGGCGATTCATGCAGTGGCCGCCGGCACCGATGGGGCGACCGGCGTTCGCGTCGAGGAGTACAAGCGGCCCAAGTTCCTGGTAAAGCTCGCCGCGCCCCTGAACAGCGTGCCGCTCGGCGGCGAGGCCTCGCTCAGCGGCAAGGCCGAGACCTACACCGGCCTGGCCGTGGCCGACGCCACCGTCCGCTGGCGGGTCGAGCGGAGCGTGCGGTTTCCCTTCTGGTGCCGCTGGTTCTTTCCCTGGCTGCCCTTCGACGGCGGCGCTCAGCGGATCGCCCGGGGCACGGCCAAGACCGACGCGAGCGGCTCGTTCACGATCTCGTTCCCGGCCCGGCCCGACCGGTCGGTGCCCAAGGAGTCGCTGCCGGTGTTCACCTACCGCGTGGTGGCCGACGTCACCGATTCCGGCGGGGAGACCCGCAGCGACGAGCGGAGCGTGAACGCGGGCTACACCGACGTCGAGGCGGCGGTCTCGGCGGCCGACTGGCAGGCCGTGAAGGCGGGCGAGCCGGCGGCCGTGCCGCTCACGGTGGCCACGACCACGCTCGATGGCGAGCCGCGGGCCGCCACAGGCCGGCTCGTCGTGCACCGGCTCGTGCAGCCTGCCGAGGTGGACCGGGGCGACTTCAAGGGAGGCCGACCGGTGCCGATGCCCTGGATTCGGGCCGCTCGGGCGGGCCGGATTCCGCGGCCGCCCCAGCCAGATCCCGCCGACCCCCAGACCTGGGCGGCGGGGGAGGCCGTGTTCGAGGAGCAGGTGGCCACCGAGAAGGCGACGGGCAAAAAGATTGCGACGGCGAATCTGCCGGCCGGCATCTATCGGGCGACGTTCGAGATTCCCGCCGTCCGAGACGTGCCTGCGGTGAAGGCGACCGCGCTCGTGGAAGTCGTCGATCCGGCGGCGAAGAACTACGGCGTGAAGCGGCCGTTCGTGCTGAAGGCCGAGAAGACCACGGTCGAGCCGGGAGCCGAGTTTCAGGCGATCGTGGGCACGGGCTACCAGGCGGGGCGGGCGCTCGTGGAGATCTCGCAGTCTGGCCAGGTGCTGGAGCGGTTCTGGACGGAGCCGGGCCGGACCCAGTGGCCGGTGGCGTTCCAGGCCGGCGCGGCGAATCGTGGCGGGTTCACCGTCCGGGCCTGGCTGGTTCGCGACGGGCGGCTGCACGTGCGGAGTCAGACGGTGGACGTGCCCTGGACCGACAAGAAGCTGGCCCTCGAGTGGGAGCGGTTCACGCGGCGGACGGAGCCGGGGGCCAAGCAGGTCTGGCGGGCCAAGATCACGAGCGTGGACGATCCCGTGGCGGGGCCGGCCGGGCCGCAGGCGGCCGAAATGCTGGCCTTGCTCTACGACCAGTCGCTTGATGCGCTCGCGCCGCACGCCTGGCCGGCCGCGGGGCTGATGGGCATGTTTCGCCGGGAGGGCGGCTGGCTGAACCTCGCCTTCACCAACGGCCCCGAGGGCTTTCAGCAGATCCGCGGCAACTTCGCCCAGCGGTATCGGGACGTGCCCGAGATGACCTTCCGTGTGCTCCGCGATCCGTTTGGCACGCCGCAGGGGCGCTGGGGCTTCGGCGGCGCCGGAGGGGGCAGATTGATGATGGCCCGCGGGGCCGCTCCGATGATGGCCGAGGCCGCCATGATGGCCGACGCCGTGCCGACAGCAAAGGCGCCCGAGGAGCGGACCGTCGCCACCGATGACATGAACCGGGCCGACGGCCGGATGGAGAAGCAACGGCGGCAAGGAGCCGACAAGGGGGGCGAGGGCGACGGTGAGCCCGTGGCGGCGGCTCCGCCGCCGCGGAAGAACCTCGTGGAGACGGCCTTCTTCCTGCCCGTGCTCTCGAGCGGCACCGACGGGATCGTGACGATCGAGTTCACGCTCCCCGACACGCTCACCACCTGGCAGTTCAAGGGGCTGGCCCACGACGCGGCCCTGCGGAGCGGCACCCTCGAAGACACCTGCATCTCGGCGAAGGACTTGATGGTCGAGCCGCTGGTGCCGCGGTTCCTTCGCGAGGGGGATCTCGTGAAGATCCCCGTCAAGGTGAGCAACACCTCGACCGGCAGGCTGGCCGGCACGGTGCGGTTCGCGCTGGCTGACGCCCGCACGGATGCGGACCGAAACGGCCTGATCGACGGGCCCAAGGAGCAATCATTCGACCTCGCGTCGGGCGAGTCGCAGCCGGTCGTGTTCACCGTCAAGGTGGCCGACGGCACCGACGTGCTCAAGTATTTGGCCACGGGCACGGCCGACGCCTCGGGGAAAAAGGCGGCCGACGGCGAGGAGGCGTTCGTCGTCGTTCTCCCGCGCCGGGTTCCGGTCACGGAAACGATCCCGGTCACGATCCGCGGGCCCGGCACGCGGAAGGTGGTGCTCGACCGGCTGGCGAAAAGTGCCGGCACCGAGATCCAGAGCCAGTCGCTCGTGGTGCAGGCCGCGTCGAATCCGGCCTGGTACGGCGTGCTCGCCCTGCCGGTGATCATGGAAAGCGTCGACGAGAGCACTGAGGCACTCTTCACGCGGCTCTCCGCCAACACGCTGGCTCGGCACCTGGCTACGAGCGACCCGCGGATTGGCCGGATCTTCGAGCAGTGGAAGGGCACCGACGCCCTGGCGAGCCCCTTGGAAAAGAACGCGGACCTCGTGCAAACCCTGCTCGCCGAGACGCCCTGGGTCCGCGACGCGGTGGACGAGACGGAGGCCCGGGCCCGGATCGCGCTCTTGTTCGATGCCAACCGGGCCACTGCCGAGGCCCGCTCGGCCCTCGAGCGGCTGGAGAGCCTGCGGAACGGCGACGGCGGCTGGCCCTGGTTTCCGGGCGGGCGGACCAGCGACCCAGTGTCGCTCGGGATCATCGCCGGCTTCGGCCGGCTGCGGGCGGCGGGCGTGGACATCGACGTCCAGCCGGCCCTGCAGGCCATCCCCTGGCTCGACGGCCGGCTCGTGGAGGAACGGAACTGGGCCTTGAAGGCCTGGAAGGACAAGCCCGACGAGATCGTGCTCACGCCGATCGGCGTCTGCGCCCTCTACGCGCGGAGCTTTTTCACGAAGGATGCCCAACCCGAGGGCGAGGCCGCCGAGGCGATTCGCTGGGGCTTCGACGTGGCGAGGAAGTCCTGGATGAAGCTCGACCCGCGGCTCTCCCAGGGGCAGCTGGCGATCGCGCTGGCCCGTTCTGGTGACAAGCCGACGGCGCTCTCGATCATCGACAGCCTCAGGCAGCGGGCGGTGGACGCCGACGTGAAGCCGGGCGAGGAGCAGGACTCCTGGCAGGGGATGTGGTGGCGAGACAAGCACCCCGGCTGGTGGAGCTGGGCCCACGCCCCGATCGCAACGCAGGCGATCATGATCGAGGCCTTCGACGAGGTGGCCGGTGACCAGGAATCGGTCGAAGCGCTGAAGGCCTGGCTCCTCTCGCAGAAGCGGACGAGCCGGTGGCCCGGCAGCCGGGCCACGGCCGACGCGGTGGGGGCGCTGCTCGGCCGCGGGGGCGACCTGCTCGGCTCGCAGGAGCTCGTGACGGTGACCGTGGGCGAGGAGAAGATCGTGCCCGAAAAAGTCGAGGCCGGCACCGGCTTTGTCGAAACCCGGTTCGTCCGCCGGGAGATCACGCCCGAGATGGCAGCCGTGACGCTCACCAAGCCCGACAAGGGCCTCGCCTTTGGCGGCGTCCACTGGCAGTACCTCGACGACATCGCCAATGTGCCGGGGGCGGGCCGCGAGGAACTCGCGATCGAGAAGCAGCTGTTCGTGAAGCGGTTCACGAAGGCGGGTCCGGAGCTCGTGCCGATCGCCGTGGCCGGAGAGCCCGGCGGCGGCGTGGCCGTGGAGGTGGGCGACGAGCTGGTCGTGCGACTGGTCGTCACGAGCGACCGCGACTACGAGTTTCTGGAGCTGGCCGATCATCGGCCGAGCCTGACCGAGCCGGTGGACGTGCTCTCGGGCTGGCGGTGGGCCGACGGGGCGGGCTGGTACCTGGCGATCCGCGACGCCTCGACGCAGCTCTTTTTCGAGCGGCTGCCGCAGGGCACGCACGTGTTCCAGTATTCTCTCCGGGCCGCCCACCGGGGCACAGCCTCGAGCGGCTTCGCCCGGATCCAGAGCCGCTACGCCCCCGAGTTCTCGGCCCACTCGAAGAGCATCTCGCTCGAGGTGCAGTAACCGGGCGGGGACTGTCCCCTGATGCACGGTTTGTGAGGCTGAAGGGGGACAGTCCCCGCGGCGGGGACAGTCCCCATTTCGCCCGGCAGGGGACTGTCCCCTTTCGGCAGTCTCCTTCCCTCTTCACCCCGGGCGGCCGACGGTGGACACCACCCAGTCGCTCGCGCCGAAGGGCGAGCCCCGGGCGATACTTCGCTCGATCGCCTCCTGCTCGCCGGCGGTCAGGGGCCTGTCCACCCAGGCGAGCCAGTCAGCCTGCCGCGGCACCGGCCCTGGGTGCAAGTCCGGCCTGGGTATCGGAAACGGCCCCACCGACGGATCCGCCACGCTCGACCACGGCCACGCCGCCGCACTCGACACGCCAAGCATGGCGGCCCGGACCGGGTTCCGCTCGACATACCGCATCACCGTCAGCAGATGGTCGTCGTCCTGGATGGGGAAGGCCTTGTATCGGCCTTGCCAGAGGCGGCCCTCAGTCTTGTGATGGGCGTGATGGCGTCGCACGTGGGTCGTCATCAGCCATCTCATCCAGCGGCCGAGGTCGCCGTCTTCCCGGGGCCAGACCACGAAGTGAAAGTGGTTCGGCATCAAGCAGTAGGCCAGGAGCCGGATGGGGAGGCGTTCGCAGGCCTCGGTCAGGACGGCGAGGAAAGCGGCGTAGTCCTCCGGGTGACGGAAGACCGTCGCCCGGCCGTTACTCCGATTGAGAACGTGAAGGCAGAGGCCGGCGGAGCGTGGGCGGGCAGAGCGAGGCATGGCAAAAGAGTGTACGCCTGTACATTCATTTGTCAAGCCGGCGGTCGGTGGCTGGGCTTTTGCAGACGGAAAGACTGTCTCCGCAGGGGACTGTCCCCTTTCCTGGGTTCCTATACTTCTCTTTCGGATCGCCTTGGCGTGAAGGTGGTCACCCGCTTTTCAAAGGGGGACAGTCCCCAGGGCCGGTCAAAGGGGGACAGTCCCCGCCGCGGGGACAGTCCCCGAGGGCCGGAGTTGATTCACATGACTTCACTGAGTGATGAACTGGCCCGGGAACGCAACCGCGAGGCGGCCGACCGGACGCTCCTGGCCTGGATCCGCACGAGCCTGGCGATGATCAGCCTCGGCTTCGGCATCGAGCGGCTGGGGCAGGCGGCCGTGGCCTTCGACGCCAAGCTCGGGGCCTATGCGCCGCTCAAGACCCGGATCTTCGGCTCGGCCCTGATCGCCCTGGGGATCGCGGCCACGCTCGTCGGCATGTGGGAGCACCGCCACGTGCTGGCGGCGATCAAGAGCCCCGAATACCGCTATGCCGAGCGGCCGGCCGTGGCCCGTTGGATGGGGGTGAGCCTGGTCTGCGTGGGCCTGACGGCCCTGACGCTGATCCTGATCTTTTAGGCCCGCGGCCGTTGACGCGATCGGTGCCGAGGAGCCATTCTGGGCCCATGGATGCGACGCCACCAGCCGAGGCAGCGACCGCCGGCCAGCCGGCCGTGCGGCCGCTCGAGGCGATCGAGCGGCGGGTGCTCGGCGTCTTGATCGAGAAGGCCAAGACCACGCCCGACCAGTATCCGCTCTCGCTCAACGCCCTGGTCACGGGGTCCAACCAGAAGAGCAATCGCGACCCCGTCATGACCCTCGACGAGGAGCAGGTGATTCGGGCCGTGCGGAGCCTGCAGGCGATCGGCGGCGTGGCGGAGGTGTTTGGCAGCGGCAAGATTCCCCGCTACCGTCACCTGGCCTACGAGTGGCTCGGCGTGGGCAAGGAGGAGCTGGCGATCCTGGGCGAGCTCTTGCTCCGGGGCGAGCAGACCGAGGGCGACCTCCGGGGCCGGGCCAGCCGGATGGACGAGATCCCCGACCTCACGACCCTGCGGACGCACCTCGACCGGCTCGCCGAACGGGGGCTCGTGGTCTGGCTCTCGCCCCCGGGGAGAGGCCGGATGCTCACCCACGGTCTGTTGCCCGAGGAGAAGCTCGAGAAGGTTCGCCGCGAACTGGGCACGGCCGCCGCCATCAAGCCCGCTCCTCCGGCCGGCAGGAGCGACGGCGGGCAGGTCGCCCTCCTCCAGACGCGGATCGCCGAGCTCGAGGCCGAGGTGGCCGACCTCCGCCGCCGGCTCGGCGACGACGCGACCGGCTGAGAAGTCCCGGCTCGAGCGAACAGTTCAACGTCGCCACCGAGGAGCCGACCTCAGCCGCCTCGCGCGAGCGAGCCCCGGCGGCCGATCGCCGCCAGGCCCCCGAGAATAGCCACCAAGGCCGCGGCCACCAGCCAGCCTGGCAGGGAGCCGTCGGCCCCGAAGAGCGTTGCTTCCCCCGCGGCCGCCCGGGCCAGGAGCACCAGAGGCACGGCGTTGTGGGCCGCGTGGGCCAGGATCGCCGGCAGGATGCTGCCCGTCGCAAGCGTCATCCAGCCGAGCACGAGGCCGAGCAGGAACGTCTGCGGCATCCGCTCGGGCAGCAGATGGAAGGCGGCGAAGGCAGCCGCCTGGAGGACGACCGCGGCCGTGGCCCGGCCCCGCGTCGGCCGGTCCCCCGCCAAGCCCGCGAGCACCCAGCCACGAAAGAAGAACTCCTCGGCAACGGCCGGCAGGATCACGACCACCAGCCAGCCGACCCACCAGGGCCGATCGACGAGCAGGCTCAGCAGTCGCTCGGCCAGGTCGCGAGCCGCCGGAGAGTCGCTCGGGCTGCGGAGGGCGAGCATGGCCGCGGCCCCCGCGATGAAGAGTCCCGCCCCCACGGCCCCCGCCGCCACCAGCGTGCCGCCGGGCCGGGCCGGCCAGGTGAGGCCGAACGTGATTCGGCGCTCGACCCGCTGCCAGAGGACGGCCCCGGCCAGGGGCAGCAGCAGCGCTAGTTGCTGGAGCGGAAGGGCCGCCGCCGGATCGGCCGGGGCGATGCCCTGGGCATACCAGAGCGCCGCCAGGGCGACGAGCGTAACGGCGAAGCCCTGCATCGGCGTGGGCCGGTCACGGGGGGCTGGGCGGGCCACGAGGCTGCCGGCCGAGTCGGGGCCCCGAAACAAGAGCTCCTCGTCGGCCAGGGCCGCCGCCGCCGCCCGGAGGAGGATCCAGGTGAATCCCGCCGCCGACACCAGCGACAGGGCCAAGAGCCAGCCGACCGGCCAGCCCCCCTCGCCGCCGAGGGCCGCCCGGGCCACGGCCACCTGGCCGGCAAAGGGCACGAGGGCCACCAGCGGCCCGCTGACGCCGGGCACGAGCGCGCTGCCGGCCAGTCCGCTGGCCAGCAGGATCACCGGGGTGAGCGTGTTCTGGGCCTCCTTCGTGCTGCGGGCGGCGCTCGTGACGGCCAGGCAGGCGGCGGCGGCCACCGCGGCCAGGCCCACGAAGGCCACGAGCGTCACGGCCGCGCAGACGGCGGCGCCGGTGGCACCGACCCCCAGGCTGATGCCCGCCGGCAGCATCCGCAGGATCACCGCCACCGTGAGCCCGATCGAGACGGCATTCACCACGAGGGTCGCGAGCGTGACGGCGAACACCGCCAGGAACTTGCCGGTCACGATCGTCGCGGCACTGGCCGGCGCGATCAGGAGGGTCTCGATCGTGCCCCGCTCCTTTTCGCCGGCGATCGCGTCGATGGCGGGATAGAAGCCTCCCGTCGCCGTCAGGAGCGCCAAGAGCACGAGCACCGCGGCCACGGCCGTCGGCATGACACCCTCCATCGTGGCGGCCGGCGGCTCGGCCTCCTCACCGGCGAAGACGAGCGCGACCGGCTCGAGCACGCTCGCCGGCAGGCCGGCCGCGGCGACCCGCCGCTGCCGGGCGTCGTCGGCCAGGGCCCGGGCAACGGCCACCAGGTGCCGTCGCAGCCGGGCGTCGCCGGCGGCCGCCGGTGCCAGCCGGGCCTCGAGCGGGAGGGTGCCCCGGCCGGCCAGGGCGGCGGCGGCCCCGGCGGGCAGCGGGATCCAGGCGTCGCCCCCGCGGGTCTCCAGGAGCCGCACCGCTTCGAGGGGAGAGACGACGTTCACGCTCACCTCCGCCGGCCAGTCGGCCCGTGCCGCCGCGTCTGACCGGGCTTGCTCGGCCAGGGCGGCGATCCGGGCCCCGACGTCCTCTGCGTCGGGCCCTGAGAGCAGGAGCACCAGCGGCAGGGCCGCCTGGCGGGCGTCGAGATCCGAGAGCGCCGTCTTGAGCCCCAGCGTGCTGGCCAGGGCCAGGATCGGATACATCGCCATCGGCATCAGGAGCGTCACGAACAGCGTCCGCCGGTCGCGGATGAACTCCACCAGGTCACGGCCCGCCACCGCGCGGATCGCCGACCAGCGGTCGGGGGCGGCCGGCTCGCTCATGGGGCCGCGCCGGCGGCGACGGCCGCGAAGAAGGCCTCCTCGAGGCTGCCGGCCGCCGCGGCCAGTTCACCGCGGGTGCCCTGGGCCACGACCCGGCCGTCGTGGATGATCACGAACCGGTCGCACCGCCGCTCGATCTCGTGGAGCCGGTGGGTGGAGACGAGGATCGCCCGCCCCTCGCCCCGCAGCTGCTCGAGCAGGTCGAGCAGGTCGCGGGCCCCGACCACGTCGAGGCTGCTCGTCGGCTCGTCGAGCACGAGGGCCGGCGGATCGTGCACCAGCGCCCGGCCCAGCGAGACCCGCTGCCGCTGGCCCGAGGAGAGCCGGCCGCAGGGGCGATTGGCACACCGCTCGAGGCCGAGCGTGGCGAGCAGCTCGGCCACGCGGGAGGCGAGCGGCGCCCGGGAGAGGCCGTGCAGCCGGCCGGCAAACTCGAGCACCTCGCGGGGCGTGAGCCGGTCGGGCACGCCGGTGGTGGCCGAGAGGTAGCCCAGCTGCCGGCGGCCGCCGAGCGGGTCGGCCACCACGTCGTGGCCGGCGATCCGGGCCGTGCCGGCAGTCGGCACAAGCAGCGTGGCCAGCATCCGCATCGTGGTGGTCTTGCCGGCGCCGTTGGCCCCCAGGAGCCCCACCAGCTCGCCGCCGGCCACCGTGAATGAGACCCCGTCCACTGCCCGCACGACGCCGCCGTCGGCAGCCCGGAAGTGCTTGGCCAGCCCGCAGACTTCGATCATCCCGGGCATCCTCCAAGGGCCGCGGCGATCACTCCTCCATGACCTCCGCTTCCTTCGTCTTGGCCAGGTCGCCCACCGCGGTCTCGAACTTCTTGGTGAGCTCCTGGACGTCGTCCTTGCACCGCTTGGCGTCGTCTTCGGTCATGCCGTCCCCCTCCTCGCCGTCGGCGGCCTTGTTGGCGTCGCGGCGGACGTTGCGGATCGCCACCCGGGCCTCCTCGGCGAGCTCTTTGATCCGGGCGGTCATCTTGCGGCGGACGTCGGCCGAGAGCGGCGGGATCACGATCCGGATCAGCCGGCCGTCGCTCTGGGGGTTGAAGCCCAGGCCGCTGGCCTGGATCGCCTTCTCGATGTCCTTGAGCGTGCCGGGGTCGAAGGGGCGGACGACGATCTGGTTGGGCTCGGGGGCCCCGACGTTGGCCAGGGCCTTGATCGGCGTGGGCGAGCCGTAGACCTCGACCCGCAGCGAATCGACGATCCCGGGATTGGCCCGGCCGGTGCGGATTCCGGTCAGGGCGTGGCGGAAGACCTCGACGGCCTTCTCCATGCGTTCCTCGGCGTCGAGCAGGATGTCATCGGCCGGCATCGGGGCGGCTCCTGGGGTGAAGCGGCGATTGTGGCACGCGAGCCGCAGCCGGGGCAAGCAACCCCTCGGGGACTGTCCCCTATCCTCTTGCCCGCAGGGGACTGTCCCCTTTCCTCTGCCCGCAGGGGACTGTCCCCTTTCCGTTCTTCCCTTTGTGTTTGCTACATTAACCAGAATGTCCTCCACGCCGTACCACCGTGTGCTCCTCAAACTCTCCGGCGAGAGCTTCGCGCGGGCTGGGGAGCGGGGAATCTCGATGGAAGAGGTCGTCCACATCGCCCGCCAGACAGTGCAGGCGGTGGCCCGGGGCGCAGAGCTGGCCGTCGTGATCGGCGGCGGCAACATCCTCCGCGGCGGGTCGTTTACCGCCGGCAACGCCGCGATCCAGGAGGCCACTGCCCACTACATGGGGATGCTGGCCACCGTGATCAACGGGCTGGCCCTTCAGGACGCACTCGAGAGCCTCGGCAGCCAGACCCGGCTGATGACCGCCATCCGGATGGATGGCGTGGCCGAGCCCTACATCCGCCGCCGGGCCCGACGCCACCTGGAGAAGGGTCGGATCGTGATCCTGGCCGCCGGCACCGGCAGCCCGTTCGTGACCACCGACACGGCTGCCGCCCAGCGGGCCCTGGAACTTGGCGCCGACATCCTGATGAAGGCCACCCGCGTGGACGGCGTCTACTCGGACGATCCGGAAAAGAACCCCCACGCGATGCTGTTCAGCGAGCTCTCCTACCAGCAGGTCCGCGAGCAAAATCTCCGCGTCATGGATGCCACTGCGATCTCGCAGTGCATGGAGCACGGGATGCCGATCCTCGTGTTCAACTACCGCCGCGACGGCAACATCGAGCGGGCCGTCGCCGGTGAGCGGCTCGGCACGCTGATCGGGGCGCGGCCGCGGGGCTGAAAGGGGACAGTCCCCGGGGGGCAAGAGGAAAGGGGACAGTCCCCTCGGGGCAAGAGGAAAGGGGACAGTCCCCTGCGGGCAAGAGGAAAGGGGACAGTCCCCTGGGGAGAGTTCACCCGCCCAGCCGCCAGTTCTCGACCGCCTTGATCTCGATGCCGGCCTGCTTGGCGAGCTGGCCGACCGACTGCTTGTCGTCCTTCACGAAGGGCTGCTCGAGGAGCACGCACTGGGCGAAGAAGTTTCGCAGCCGGCCCTCGATCATCTTGGCGATGATGTTCTCGGGCTTGCCCTCCTTGCGGGCCGCCTCGGAGAGGATCTCCCGCTCCTTGTCCACCACCGCCGGGTCGAGGTCTTCCTTGCGGATCGCCTGAGGGGCCAGGGCCACGACGTGCATCGCGATCTCCTTGGCGGTCTCGGCCGCCTCGGTCGCCTTGGGGCCGGCGATCTCCACCAGGGCGGCCTTCGAGCCGTCGTGGTGGGCGTAGCCGCCGCAAGGGGCGTCGATCCGCCGGATCCGGGCCAGCTCGAAGACCTCCCGCATCCGGTTGAAGAGGTCGTCCTTGATCTCGCCGAGCGTCTTGCCGGGGTGCATCTGGCTCGGCTGGGCCAGGAGCTCCTCGGGCGACGCCGCGCCGGGGCCGAGGGCGAGCGTCTTGGCGATGTCGTTGCAGAAGTCCTTGAAGTCGGGGCTCCCGGCCACCGGCGGGCTCTCGCACCGCATCTCGATGATCGCCGCCACGCCCTTGGCCGGGTCGGTGTAGACGGCCAGCCGGCCGCAGGAGGTCTCGCGGTCGGCCCGCAGCGACTGGGTCTTGATCCCCTGCTTCCGCAGCCACTCGACCGCTTCGTCGGTGTTGCCGCCGCATTCCTGGAGCGCCTTCTTGCACTCCATCATCGGCAGGCCGGTCTTCTCCCTGAGGGCCATCACGGCCGCGGCGGTGATCGCTGGCATCGGTTGCTCCTGAACGTCTGGCGGGTGAGCGGAATGAAATCAGCGGCCGGCCGGACTGCCGCCCGGCCGCGGGGCTGGACCTGGGCCTGCCCGTGGCGGCAAGGCTGTCAGGCCGTGGGCTTGGGAACCGATCGCTTGGCAACCATCGGACGGGCCCGGGGCTTCGGCTTGGCGTCGGCCGCGGGAGCGGCCTCGGTCCCCTCGGCGGCGGCCTGCGTGGCCACGGCCGACTCGGCCTTGCCCTCGAGGATGGCGTCGGCCAGCCGGCCGGCCACCAGCTCGATCGAGCGGATCGAGTCGTCGTTGCCGGGGATCGGCAGGTCCACCAGATCGGGATCGCAGTCGGTGTCGATCAGGGCGACGGTCGTGATCCCCATCTTGCGGGCCTCGCTGACGGCGTTCTTCTCCTTCTTGGGATCGAACACCACCAGGCACTCGGGCAGCCGGGAGAGGGTGCGGATGCCCCCCAGGTTGCGGAGCATCTTGCGGTGCTCCCGCCGCAGCGACGACTGCATCTTCTTGGAATAGGTGGCGAACTTGTCGCTCGGGATCAGGGCCTCGAGCTCCTCGAGCCGGGCCAGCCGGTTGCGGATCGTGCGGAAGTTGGTGAGCGTGCCCCCCAGCCAGCGGTCGCTGACATAGGGCATCCCACAGCGGGCCGCCTCGGCGGCGATCGCATCGGAGCCCTGTCGCTTGGTGCACACGAAGAGCACCAGGCTCTGGGTGGCGGCGACCTGCTTGAGATACTTGCGGGCCCGGAGCAGGCCACGGATCGTCTCGCGGACGTCGATGATGTGGATCAGATTCTTGCGGCCGTGGATGTAGGGCCGCATCTTCGGGTTCCAGCGGCTGGCACGGTGGCCGAAGTGCACGCCGGCTTCAATCAGTTCCTGGGCCAGGACGTTCGACACGCGGAGTTGACTCTTTTCGGGGGAGGCTGGATGGATCGGGGCTGCCGCTCGCAGCGGAGCACCGCAAACTATCGGCTTTTTGCGGCCGCTGTCAATTGCCGGCGGTCCCGGCCGGGCCGGCGGTGGGGTTCGGCGAGCGGTCCCGCCGCCGAAAAACCTGGTTCGGCTTGAATCGCCGCAAAACGCCCAATTAGACTCCGTGCGGTTCATTTCGGCCCTTTTCCCGGCCGGCCCCCTCTCCCCGAGGCCTTCCCCCACCCATGCGGCACGTCCTTTCGGCCACCGTCCAGAACGTCCCCGGCGTGCTTTCGCACGTCGCCGGCATGCTCGCCTCGCGGGGCTACAACATCGACAGCCTGGCCGTCGGCGAGACGGAAGACCCGGGCTTTTCCCGGATGACCTTCGTCCTCCGGGGCGACAACCGGGTCCTCGAGCAGGTCCGCCGCCAACTCGAAAAGATCGTCACCGTCGTCCGGGTGGACGACATCAGCGCCCGCAACTTCGTGGAGCGGGATTTGATGCTCATCAAGATTGCGGCCGAGGCGGGGCCCGCCCGGGCCGAGGTCAAGGAACTGGCCGAGATCTTCCGCGGCCGGATCGTGGATGTCGCCGCCGACAGCGTGATCGTCGAGATCTCCGGGACCGAGAAAAAGCTCGAGGGCTTTATCGAGATGATGCGGCCCCACGGGATCCTGGAGCTCGTTCGGACCGGCCGGATCGCCATGGTTCGGGGGAGCCCCCCCACCCGCGAGCTCACCGAGGCCGATGCCGGTCCCTCGCCGGCGGCCGAAGCCGGGGCTGAATCGCTGGCCTGACCGAGGCTTGCCGCCGGCTTGTTTTCCTGCCCGTCCAACCGTTCTGAATCTTTCCAACTCCCTTCCCTTCAGGCACCCGGAGCGCCCCCCTTGCCCGCCACGATCTACTACGACGCCGAAGCCGACCTCAAGCACCTCGCCGGCAAGACCATCGCCATCA
>CAYRNG010000265.1:0-28742 GCA_964425395.1 uncultured Candidatus Kuenenia sp.
GCGGCGGCTGCCGATCCGGGCCGACGAGCGGCCCTGCCTGCTCGGCGATCTGTTCGCGGTGACGGGCTCGGCGGCCGACGGCGTGCTCGAGTGCCGGGGCGACTTTTCCCGCGTCCACCAGCTGGCCGCCGGCCTGGCGGCAGGCACCGTCTCGGTGAGCGGCAGCGTCGGCCGGCACGCCGGGGCCGGGATGACCGGCGGCCGGCTCGTGGTGACGGGCGATGCCGGCGACTGGCTGGCGGTGGAGATGGCCGGCGGCGAGGTCTTCGTGGCGGGCTCCGCCGGCGATGCGGTGGGGGCGGCCCTGCCCGGCAGCGACCACGGCCTTCGCGGCGGCACGGTGATCGTCGCCGGCGACGTTGGCCGCCTGGCCGGGATGCGGATGCGGCGGGGGCTCGTGGCGGTGGGGGGCGACTGCGGGGCCGGGGCGGCCTTCGAACTCCGGGCCGGCACGGTTCTGGTGGCCGGCCGGGTGGGTCCCGAGGCCGGCCTGGCCATGCGGCGGGGCTCGCTCGTGGCCCTGGCCGATCGGCCCGCCATCCCGGCCACCTTTCACCAGGGCCGGGCCTGGGTGCCTCCATTTATAAGCTTGCTCCTCAAGAGCCTCGCGGGGGCGGGATTCCGGCCGTCCGGCCCGCTGCCAGCAGCCTTTCGCCAGTGGCACGGCGATATCCTCTGCGGCGGCCGGGGCGAAATTTTGCACCCGGCCTGAGGCCCCCCGCTTCCGTCCGGCCCGTCCGCCGGGTATGCTCTGGGGCTCTCCGAAAATCCATTCTGGAAACCGCCTGCCGCATGCCCACGATCAGCCAGCTCATCCGTCACCGCCGCCGCCCCAAGCGGAAGTTTTCCAAGTCGCCGGTGCTCGACAAGTGCCCGCAGAAGCGGGGCGTCTGCCTCCAGGTGCGGACGATGACGCCGAAGAAGCCCAACTCGGCCCTCCGCAAGATCGCCCGCGTCCGGCTCTCCAACAAGAAGGAAGTGACGGTCTACATCCCGGGCGAGGGGCACAACCTCCAGGAGCACTCGATCGTGCTCGTCCGCGGCGGCCGCGTTCGCGACCTCCCCGGCGTCCGCTACCACATCATCCGCGGGGCCCTCGACACGCTCGGCGTCTCGGGCCGCAAGCAGTCCCGCAGCCTCTACGGTGCCAAGAAGGGCTAATCAGGAAAGCACACGACCATGGGAAGCATCACCGCCAGCCGCACGCAGCTCCGTCCCGATCCGATGTATGGCTCGCTGCTCGCCAGCAAGTTCATCAATTGCCTGATGGAAGACGGGAAGAAGAGCGTCGCTCAGGGCGTCTTCTACCGGGCCATGGAGATCGTGGGAAAGAAGATCACCGACGCCGAGCCGATCGAGGTCTTCAACCGGGCCGTTGAGAACGTCAAGCCGGCCGTCGAGGTCCGCTCCAAGCGGGTGGGCGGTGCCGCTTACCAGGTGCCGATGCAGGTCAACCGCAATCGGCAGCAGTCGCTGGCGATCCGCTGGCTTCTGGCCGCGGTCCGGGAGAAGAAGGGCCGGGCCACCCACGAGAAGCTTGCCGAGGAGATCATCGCCGCCTACAAGCGGGAAGGCGCCGCGGTGACCAAGCGGGACAACGTGCATCGGATGGCGGATGCCAACAAGGCGTTCGCGCATTTCGCCTGGTAAGGCCAGGCCAAACGCCTGCTTTGCAGCGGCCGCTGGGCGGCTTACCGCACCCGCACCCGGACCGGCATCAAGAGCTGCGGCCGGCCGGAGAGCACCTCCACGAGCGTGTCGGCCTCGGCCGCCAGGGGCTGGAGGGCCGGGAGGCCGGCAAACCGGGCCATGATCAGCGCCCTGACCGCCGCCTCCCCGGCCGGCAGACCGGCCAGCCGGGCCAGGGGGCTCGAGCCGCCGTCGGCCGCCCCGAAGAGATCGTCGAACAGCCCCCGCGGCTCCGGCAGAAGGAAGGGCTCGAGCTTCTCGTCGGCAGCGATGTCGGCCAGCTGCCGGGCCTCGTCGATCGCGTCGGGGAGCGTGCCGAGCCGGTCGGCCAGACCCGCCTCCACGGCCTGCCGGCCCGTGTAGACGCGGCCCTCGGCCAGCGCCTCGACCTTGGCAAGCTCGAGCTTCCGCCCGGCGGCCACCTTCCCGGTGAACAGGCGGTAGACGTCTTCCATCGTGCCCAGGAAGGCCTCCCGCTCGCCGGCGGTGAACTTCTCGGTCATCGACAGCCAGCCGGCGTTTCGGCCCTTGCTGATCACGTCGGTGTGCACGCCCAGCCGGTCGAGCGCTCCGCCGACGGCCACCTTGCCCCCCACCACGCCGATCGAACCGGTCAGCGTGCCCGGCGCCACCACGATCCGGTCGGCCGCCACGGCGATGTAGTAGCCGCCGCTGGCGGCGATGTCGGAGAGGCTCGCCACCACTGGCTTCTTGGCCCGCTTGGCCTCCCGCCAGATCAGGTCGCTGGCCAGGGCCGAGCCGCCGGGGGAATCGATCCGCAGCACGATCGCCGCCACCTTGTCGTCGGCCGCCGCCTGGCGGATCGCCTTGCAGATGGTTTCCGAGCCGGCCCCGCCCTCGGCCAGGAGGCCGGCGCCGCTCTTGCCCTCCCGGATCTCGCCCACCACGTGGACGATCGCCACCCGCCTTCCCTTGCCGGCCGGGCCGGCCGGCGAGCGGCCCGAGACGAGCTCCATCAGCTTGACCAGGCCGCCGATCCCGGAGAAGTCACTCTCCACCTTCTTGGCAGCGTAATCGCGGGCCAGCTTCGGCTGCTCGAGCCCGGCCTGTTTCGCCAGGGCGGCCACCGCTTCGTCTTCATACTCCACCCGGTCGATGAGCCCCGCCGCGCGGGCTTTCTCGGGGGTGAAGATGCCGACGTCGATCAGCTCCCGAACCCGGTCGAGCTCGAGCTTCCGGTCGGCTGCCACCCGCTCGACCAGCTGCTCGAACAGATCGCCCACGAAGAACTCGAACTGCTTGCGGAGGGCCGGGCTCATGCTCGCCCGCGTGAAGGGCTCGCCGGCCCCCTTGAATTCACCCACCTGGAGAATCTCCGCCTCCACCCCCAGCCGGTCGAGGAGCGTCTTGTAGAACATCATCTCGGTCCGCACGCCGGCCAGCTCGAGCGTGGCCGCCGGCGGCATTGAGATCTCGTCGCAGGCCGCCGCCACGCCGTAGGCCGCCGGGCCACCGCCGATAATGTGGGCCACCACCGGCTTGCCGGCAGCCCGCAGGCGGGCGATCGCGGCCCGCAACTCATCCCCCCGGCCCCGGCCGATGTCGGGCGACTCGATCGCCAGCACCACCCCGGCCACCCGTTCGTCGGCCGCCGCCTTGTCGAGCCGCTCGATGAGCCGATGGAGCCGTGGCGCGACATCGGCCCACAGCCCCCCCTGCCCCGTCCCCTCAGCGAGCGACCCGCTGATGCGGAGCTGGGCGATCGTGGCCGGCACGGGCTTTTCGGCCTGGGCCGGGGAGGCAGCGGCCAGGGCCGCCAGGCCGAGCAGGAGGGCGAAGCCCGCCCGCCGGCGGATGACAAGCTGGGGCATTTCTGGCATGATTTCGCACTCCGGGGGGACAAACAAAGCGGCGTGGACACAGGGGGTCGGAGAGTCGGACCGCGGAAAACCGCGGGGCTGACGGCACTCTAGCCCGAATCGGCCCCCCACCGCAATTTTTTTCAGCGGGGGCTTGTCAATGAACGATCGTATAGTAAGATACCGACGTTCACACGAGCGATCACCCTTCGCTCCCCGACTCCAAAGTCCTTTCCTTCGACCCCCCCTTCGACCACCCCAGGAAGCGGCTGCCGCCGTTCGACATCGATGTCCAAGCGCAAGACCTCCACCACCCGCACCGCCAAAGCCCGCACCGCCAAAGCCCAGACTGCCAAGAGCCGTTCGGAGGGGCGTCCCAAGCCGGGTCGAGTGGCAGCCGCGACCGCCGCGGTCCGGCGGGATCCCTTCGGCCTCCAGGTGGAGTTCGACGGCGACGCGAGCGACCAGCCGACCGACCGGCAGATGGAGATCTATGCCTTCATTCGCGACAAGATCCATTCCCGCGGTTACGGGCCAACCGTCCGGGAGATCGGCCAGGCCTTCAAGATCCGGTCGCCCAACGGCGTGGTCTGCCACCTCAAGGCCCTCGAGCGGAAGGGGCTGATCACCCGGGGCAAGAACATGTCGCGGGCCATCGAGCTGGTCAATGAGCCGGCCCACCTCCGGGGCCTGCAGATGGCCGGCTGGGTGGCGGCCGGCACGCTCCGGGTGGCTGAGGAGCAGAAGGAGCGAATCGACTTCGAAGACCTCTTTTATCATGAGGACCACTTCGTGCTGAAGGTGATGGGCGACTCGATGATCGACGCCCAGATCGCCGACGGCGACTGGGTGGTGATCAAGAAGAAGCAGTCGGCCCATGCCGGCGACATCGTCGTTGCCCAGACCGAGGATGGCGAGGCGACCCTCAAGCAGTGGTTCCCGGAGCGCGACCGGATCCGGCTCCAGCCGGCCAATGCATCGATGAAGCCGATCTACGTCCGCAACGCCAAGGTGCTCGGCATCCTGGTGGGCGTGGTCCGCAAGACCTGACCCGCCTCACGGCGGTCAGGCCGGCTTGGCCAGCGGGCCGTCCTGGAGCTGGTGGAGCTTGTTGTAGAGCGTCTTGAGGCTGATCCCGAGTTCCTCGGCGGTCTTCGGCTTGTTGCCGGCATTCCGCTCGAGGCCCTCGAGGATCGCCGCGATCTCGAGCTCCCGAAGCGTTTTGGGAGGCTGAGGGTCGGGGCTGGCCGCGGCCGGCACCGGCGGCCTAAGGCCGTGCATGCGGCCCGGCAGATGACCCACGACGATCGGCAATTCATCGCACAGCACCAACGCGTGCTCGACCACGTTGGCCAGCTCCCGGATGTTGCCCGGCCAGTCGTGGGCCGCAAGGAGGCCGAGGGCCTCGGGGCTGATCAGCTCGGCCCGGGCCGGGGCCTGGGGGCGGCCGCGGCGAATGAAGTGCTCCACCAGGGCCGGGATGTCGTCGCGACGGTCGCGAAGCGGCGGGACCATGATCTCGAAGGTGTTGATCCGAAACAGCAGGTCCTCGCGGAATTCCCCCTCCCGGACCATCGCCTCGAGCGGCCGGTGCGTGGCACAGACCAGCCGCACATCGACCGTGATCGGCTGGTTGTCGCCCACCCGGCGGATCTCACCGCTCTCGAGCACCCGCAACAACCGGGCCTGGAGCGGCCGGGGCAATTCGCCGATCTCGTCCAGAAAGAGCGTGCCCCCGTCGGCCACCTCGAACAGCCCCGCCCGGTGCTCGTCGGCGCCGGTGAAGGCTCCCTTGCGGTGGCCGAACAGCTCGCTCTCGACGAGCTGCTCAGGCAGGGCCCCGCAGTTGACCGCCACCAGCGGCCCTTCGGCCCGGCCGCTCCCTTCGTGGATCGCCCGGGCCACGAGCTCCTTGCCGGTGCCGGTCTCCCCCCGCACCAGCACGGCGGCCCCGCTGGGGGCCACCCGCTCGACGAGCCGCCGCACCGTCTCGAGGGCCGGCGAGCCCCCCACCAGCTGCGTGGCCCCCTCGGCCCGCCGCACCCGCCGCTCGAGCGCCCGCAGCCGGAGGGTGAGCTCTCGCTTCTTGCGGACCCGCTCGAGCACGGCCTGGATGTCGGCCAGCCGGCAGGGCTTGGTGAGGTAGTCGAACACCCCCTGGCGGACCGCCTCGATGGCCGTCTCGACCGATGACTTGCCGGTGATGATCACCGCCTCGGTGTCGGGGGCGGTCTCGCGGACCCGGGCGACCACCTCCATCCCCCCCGCGCCCGGCATGTCGAGATCGACGAGCACGCAGTCGTAGGAGGTGAGCTCGAGGGCCGCCAGGGCCGTGCGGCCGTCGGGGCAGACCGTCGCCTCGTGGCCGAGCCGGGGCAGCTCGATCCGCATCAGCTCCTGGATCGAGGGCTCGTCGTCGGCAAACAGGATTCGCATCGGGCGAGACGGCTGCTTCACGATCCAGGTCTCCACGCGGGCATCAGAAAGGGGGGCAGGAGGCAGGCATCAGGCGGCCCGATCAAGGCCGCGGGGGGGCGGGTCGGCCGCAGCTCCGCCCACCCGGGCCAGCGGCAGGAACACGCGGAAGCTCGAGCCCCGGCCGGGACCGTCGCTGGCCGCCTCGATCCGGCCGCCGTGGTCGGCCACGATCCGGTGGACGATCGACAGCCCCAGGCCGGTCCCCTGGCCCGCCTTGCGGCGGGTGAAGAAGGGCTCGAACAGGTGCTCGAGCACCTCGGGGGTCATGCCGCAGCCGTCGTCGCTCACGGTCAGCAGCCCTTCGCCGCCGCTCGGGCGGGCGGCGATCCGGACGCAGCCCTCGGCCTCGATCGAGTCGAGCGCGTTGACGAGCAGATTGAGGACGACCTGCTTGAGTTCCTGCGGGTTGACCATCACGAGCACGTCCTGCCCCTCCTCGATTTCGATCCGCCGGCCGGCGAACCTGCCGACGTGGCCCAGCATGTCGGCCACGTCGGCCACCAGCGCCGCCAGGGCCGTGGCCTGCCGCTTGACCTCACCGAGCCGGGAGAAGTCGAGGAGCTTCTCGGTGATTCCCTTGCAGCGGAAGGCCTCGTTCTGGATCAGCGACAGATAACGGCGGGCCACCTCGGCATCCGCCGCGGCCGGCGCCAGGGCGTCGATCCGGCTCTCGAGCGACTCGGCGCACATCGCGATCGAGGCCAGCGGATTGTTGATCTCGTGGGCCACCCCCGCGGCCAGAAAGCCGACGCTCGCCAGCTGCTCGCTGCGGATCACCTCCCGGGTCCGCGACTGCACCTGCCCGTCGAGGTCGTCGCGGATCTCCCGGAACCGCTCGGTCATGTCGTTGAGGGCGGCCGCCAGTTCGGCCATCTCGTCGCGGGTGTCGAGCTGGATCCGGTAGTCGAAGTCGCCGCCGGCCACGCGGCGGGAGCCATGGCCCAACAGCCGCAGCGGCCGGAACACCCACCGGTAGGTGAGCACGCCGAGCGCCGTCAGCAGCCCGCCGGCCGCCAGGGCGGCCGCCCAGGTGACGACGATCAGCGTCCGGTAGCGGCCCCGGACCTCATGCGACAGGTCGTGGAGCCGCTCCTGGAGGAAGGTCGGCAGTTCGCTCGTCAGCAGGGCGAGCCGCTCGAGGTGGGGCGCGGCGGCGAACAGGACGGCCCGCCCCGGCACGGGCGAAGGGAGGCCGGGCGGGCCGGCGGCCGCCGCGGGGTCGGCGGCGATCACCTCGATGGCCGCCAGGCACTCGGCGATCCGCCGGGCAGTGTCTCGCTCCCGGCTCCGGTCGGTGAACGGCAGCGCGTCGATCTCGCTGGCCTCGAGCTCCCAGCAGTAGGCGGCCAGGGCGTCGGCCGTGGCCCGCACGCCGGCCACGAACTCGTCGGGAGCCGTCTCGCTGGCCAGGGCCCGGGCATGGGCCAGCCGGAGCGTGGCCACGCGGTCGTCGAGCGCCGCGGCCAGCGGCAGCTCGGCGGCCCGGCTGGAAAGGGCCCGCACCAGCCGCCGGTAGGAGTAGACACCCAGGAAGCTGCTCGCCGAAAGCGCCGTCACCATCACGCCGACCAGGAGGCCGCCGAGGAGGAGCTTGTCGCGGATGGGCCGGCGCTTGGCCATGGGGCTCGAGAGGCCGGCGACCGGCCTACCTGCGGGGGCGGAAGGATGGGGCGGGAGGGTAGCAGCCCTGGCCCCCGCAAAAAAGCCGGGATTGCCGGTGGTTTGCGGCATTTCCGGCCGGTCGGCGGCCCTACACGAGGCCCCACTTCTTCCGCAGATACCACTCGCCGATCAGAGCCGTCGCCAGCACCAGGAGGGCCGGCCAGGCGACGGCCGGGTCGGCCAGGGAGCGGGTCCACTGCTCGCGGCTCTCGTACTCCGCCGGCCGTTCGGCCAACTCCTCGAAGATCCCCGGCAGCTCCTCCGGCAGCCGCACACCTCCGCTGGTCGCCTCGGCGAGCTGCCGCATCAACAGCGGATTGGCCCGCGGGTTGGCCAGTTCGAGATCCTGCCGAAACACGGTGAACCGGGCCGACCGTTCCTGCGGCTCGGCCACTCCCGGCCGCCGGGCCCTGACCACGAGCTTCCAGTCGCCCGGCTCGACGCACTCGGCCACCGTGCCGGAGAACCCGTCGGCCGTGGGCACCGCCCGCACCGGCCGCGACTGGCCCGTCGGCGAGATGACCGTGGCCTCGAGCACGGCGTCGGGGCGGGCTCCGCCGTCGGGCCCGCTGATGCCGGCGTCGAATTCCAGCGGGGTGCCCGGCGGCAGCCGCCGCTGGGCCAGCCGCAGCCAGAGCGAGTCGGCATCGGCGTCGTCCCGCCGGGCCAGCCAGAGGACCAGCTGCCGCCAGAAGCGGCGGTGCTCGTCGGCCGCCCCCTGCATCACCCACCGCCAAGTGGAATCGGCCGCGAAGGCCACGACCCGCCCCTCGCCAAACTCTCGGGCCACCAGCAGCGGCTGGCCGGCCGCCGTCACCGCCAGCGGCTTGGCCAGCGGCACCAGCCGGCCAAACTTGTTGCCACCGGCCAGCGGCGGCAGCCGCTCCCAGACGGCCCGCGAGGCCTGGTCATCGGCACCGAGCCGGAGGATCGAGATCCCGCCGAACCGCTCGTCGGGGAGCATCTGGAGCGGGCCGGGCAGATGGAGGCCGGGGCGGACCGGCTCGTCGAACTTCTGCCGGGCGAGCGGGTCGGGCTCGAAGGGCACAAGCGGCCCCAGGGCGGAGCCGGCCCAGCCCCCGGCCTCGAAGGCGTGAAAGCCTCCCAGCAGGCCGATGCCCGCCCCGGCCGCGACCCGTTCGACGATCGCCTGGAGATCCGCCGGCCGGAGGGCCGCGGCGTCGAGGTCGCCGATCAGATAGACGTCGTAGTCGCCGGCCAACTGCCGGCCCAGATCGACCGGCCAGCGATCCCGGCGGCTGGAGTCGAGCCACCGAAAATCGACCTGCATGTCAGGGCTGGCCGCCAGGGCCCGCCTCAGAAACCGCTGCTCCACCCGCAAGGCACCCTCGAGGTAGAGCACCCGCAGGCCGCCGTCGACCACCGTCACGTAGGTCGAGAGCTCGTTGTTGGTGAGCACCACCTCCCCTTCCTGCGGCTCGACCCGGAGCGTGAGCTTCCGCTCGCCAAGGCTGCGGGGCGTCCAGGCCATCCGCACCGGCTGCTCGCCCGCCTCGCCCGGCGTGCTGACGCTCGTGCGGGCCACTTCCTCCATCGCCCCGGCCTCGTTCTCGGCCAGGAGCACGACCGTGGCCGCCTGGCCGGCGAGCCCCTCGAGCCGCACCCGACCGGCCACCTCCAGGAGGTTGTCGAGGTAGACCGTCTCCCCGACCGCGAGATTCGCGATCGCGGCATCGCGGCCCTGGCCGCCGCCCCGCTGCTGGCCGAGCGTCACGCTCCACAGGGGCGTGCCCAGCTCGGCGAGGCTGCGGGCCGCCGTCTGCGGGGGAATGTCTCGAGGCGGATAGGCGTGCTGGGCCCCGTCGCTGAGCACGATCACGCCGGCCAGCTGGCGGCCGGCCGCCGCCCGCACCGCCTCCTCGATCGCCCCGCCGATGGCCGTCTCGCCCGATGTCGCCCGCGGCTGCCAGTCGCCGAGCGGAAACAGGTCGCCCCCGGCGGCCTCCAGCGGTTGGAGCTCGCGATCAAACGTCCAGGCATTGATCTCAAAGCCCCCCCGGGCCACCAGCCGGTCGGCGGCCTGCCGGGCGGCGGCCAGCGCCGCTGTCAATTCGTCCCAGCGGGTGCGGCCCCCGGCCCCGTCGGCCACCGTCATGCTCTCCGAGGCATCGGCCAGCACGATCACGGTGCCCTGCTGGCGGGCCTTGCGGCTGGAGACGAGCGTGGGCCGGAGCATGCAGGCCACCAGTGCCAGAAAGGCCACCAGCCGCAGGGCCACGAGTGCCAGCCGCTGCCGGCCGTTCACCCGGGTCCGGTCGGGCGGGATCGCGAGCAGCACCGCGGCCAGCGCCACCGTCACGAGGCCCACGAAGGCCCATGAGCCGACCGGATCGAACTGGATGGCCAGCTCCTCGAACCAGGTCTGGTCGCTCATGACCTCGCTCCGGCCAGCGGGGGCGGGGTTGGTGGCAGGGGGGGCGGGGCTCTCCGCGGCGGCGGGCCAGCGGCAGCCGACCGGCCAGCGGCCCCCTGCTCGGCCGGCGGCCAGCCGGCAGCGGGCGGCCTGGCCGACTCATCCTCGCCGGCCGCCTCGAACTCCGCTGCCGCGTCGGCGGGGGGCTCGATCCCCTGCTTCGGCCTGTAGAACCGGTTGGCCACGATCCAGTCGGCCGCCATCGCCAGGGCCGCCAGGAGGATCGCCCAGCCGAACAGCTCGCTGCCGATCCGCTCGAGGTTGACGTCGCGAACGAGCTCCTCCTCGGTGCGGGCCAGCCGCTGGTCGGGCCCGAAGGTCGCCCGGAGCTGCTCGGGGGAGAGCCGCCGAAAGTCGGTGGCGGTCGGATCGAGGGTCACGCTGAACCCGTCGGCCACGCCCTCCTGTCCGCCGCCGGCCCGCACCGTGTAGTTGCCCGGCTCGAGCGTGGCCGTGACCGTGACCGTGCCCCGGGTGCGATCGATGGCCACCGGAAAGTCGTCGCCGGCCGGCGTGTGGACGAGCGCCGTCGGCACGTCGCGGCGGCCGAGGCGGAGCGTCACCGGCCGGCCGGCGATCACGTTTCGCTCCTCGGCGGTGTCGATGGCGTGCAGCAGGGTCTCGTTGGCGAGCATCAGAAACGGCCAGGGCTCGAAGCCCGTCGCCAGGAGGTTCCAGGCCTCCGGATCGCCGGCCGCTCGACCCACCGGCGTGGTCACGACGACGACCGTGCCCTGCCCGACGCGGTGCTCGAGCACGGCCGGGAGGCCGTTGCGGTAGCTGGCCACCACCGCGGCCGGCCCGCGGCTACCGGCGGCCGGATCGCCCCCCTCCGCCGGCTCGCTCGGGAGGAACTCCCAGTGCCGATAGACCGGAAAATCCTGCCAGGGCACCTCGTCCCCCACCCGCCGGAAGGCGGCCAGGAGCGGATGGTCGAGCGCCGCCGGAGCGAGGTAGTTGCCCGCGTCGGGACTCCGCCAGACCCGCACGAGCTCGCCCCCGAGCAGCTGCCGGGAGGCCGGCGAGTTAAATCCGGCCGCGGTGCCCGCCGCGGGACCGAGCCAGACGACGAGACCCCGCCCCTCGGCCACCCAGGCGGCCAGCGTCTCCCAGTCGCGATCGGCCAGCGGCGGAGGGTCGAGGAGCACCATCCCCGTGGCCCGCTGCCAGTCGGTGGCGTCGAGGCCGGCGAACTCCACCGGCTCAGGCAGAAACCGGGCGGTGCCCGCCTTCCGCAGCGGCGTCGGGGCGATCGCCTCCACGAGGAACCGGGCCTCGCGGGGGGCGGGCCGGGCGGCCGCCACGATCACCCGCGCCGGCTGGCCGACCGCGACCGTGAAGGCCCGCTGGTCGTCGGCCGCCAGGTCGTCGCTGCCGTCGAGCACGACCCGCCCCTGGTGGATGCCGGGGGCGAGGCCGCCGATCTCGAACCGCACCGTCTCCGGCCGGCCGGGCTCGGGCGTCACCGTCTGCACGGCCCGCCGCACGAGCCGGCCCCCGGGGCCGCCGATCTCGACGGCCACCGGCCGGCCGGCGGCGGGGGCGGTGCGGCTGACCGCAGCGGCCACCACCAGAGGCGTGCCGGCGGCCAGCCGCTCTCCCGAGAGTTCGACCGACTCGAGCGCCACGTTTCGCGGCGTCTGGCTGCCGACGTCGACGAACAGCGTGCTGATCCCTGTCTCTCGGCCAGCCTCGGGGGCGGCCGAGGCGTTGGCCCAGGCCCCTTGGGAGCAGTCGGTGAACACGTAGAGTCCCCGCCGCTGGAGCTCGGCCCGCTCGAGGAGCCTTCGTCCGGCGGCGATCGCGGCCGGCAGCGAGACGCTCGGCGGAGCCGCCGAGAGGCGGTCGAGGCGGGCCTGGGCGGCGGCGGCTGGCAGCAGGGCGGCCGGGGTGCCGGCCGTGTCGAACACGGCCACCTGGCTCTCGGCCGGCAGCTTGCCAAACAGCACCCGCGCCAAGGCCGCCGCCTGCTCGAGCCGGGTCTGGTTGCCCTCGCGGAGCATCATCCGCGGTGCCGTGTCGAACACGAAGGCGGCGGCCACCGGGCCCTCGGTCTCGGGCAGCCAGCCCGCCCCCCGCAGCACCGGCCGGGCCAGCGCCGCTGCCAGGAGCACGAGCGCCGCGATCCGCAGCAGGAGCAGGAGCAGGTGGCTCAGTTGCAGCCGCCGCCGGTTGGCCAGGGCCCGCTCTTGAAGAAACCGGAGGGCCGGAAAGGGATGCGGCACCGGCTTCCGCCGCATCACCAGGTGGAGGATGATCGGCGCGGCTACCAGGGCCAGGCCACCCAGGAGCAGCGGCGAGAGGAAGGAAATGCCCATGGCTCAGAACCGTGCCCGCCGGTTGTGGAGGTATTCCACGAGCGCCCGGTCGAACTGCATGCTCGTGTCGATCGGCACGTAATCGACCCCCGCCCGGAAGCACCAGGCCCGGTAGTCTTCCCGGAAGTCTTCGACCGCCTTGAGGTAGCCGGTACGGGCTGCGTCGGCGTCGATCACGAGCTTGTCCCGCCGCTCGGGCTCGGTGAACTCCACCATCCCCTCGAACGGAAACCGCACCTCAGCCTCGTCGAGGATGTGAAACAGGATCACGTCGTGGCCGCCATGCCGGAGCCGCATGAGGGCGTCGCGGATCGGGGCCGGATCGGCCAGCAGGTCGCTGAACAGCATCACCAGCGAGCGGTGCCGGAGCATGGCCGCCACCTGCACGAGGCTGCGGGCGATGTCGGTCTTCCCCGAGGGCACCACCTTGGAGAGCAGCGAGAGCACCTGCGGGATCTGCGACCGCCGGGAGCGGGCGGGCAGGGAGGTGGTCACCTTCTCGTCGAACACCATCAGCCCGCAGGGATCCTGCTGGTGGACCATTAGCCAGCAGAGAGCGGCCGCCAGGGAGATCGCGTAGTCGAGCTTGGTGAGCTCCTGCCGGTAGGTGTAGGCCATCGAGCTGCTGGCATCGACCACCAGGTAGCCGGTGATGTTGGTCTCGGCCTCGAACTTCTTGACGTAGTGCTTGTCGGTCTTGGCGTAGACCAGCCAGTCGATGTCCTTGGGGTCGTCGCCCGGGGCGTAGCGGCGGTGCTCGCTGAACTCCACCGAGAAGCCCTGGTAGGGGCTGGCATGGAGCCCCTGGAGGAAGCCCTTGACGATGAACTGGGCGCGGAGGTCGAGCCGGGCGATCTGCCGGACCACCTCGGGCTTCAGGTATTCCTCGACCGCGCGGGGCATGGCAGGCTGCGCCTCAAAAAGGGGACAGTCCCCCGGCCTTACTTGACGAACTTGGGAATCTCCGGCTCGGGGATCTCCGTGACGAGCCGCTCGATGATCGACTCGCTGGTGAGGCCCTCCGCCTGGGCCTGGAAGTTGGTGGCGATCCGGTGCCGGAGGACAGGCACCGCGATCCGCCGGATGTCGGCCAGCGAGACGCTGAACCGGCCGTCCATGGCGGCCATCGCCTTGCCCCCCTGGATCAGGAACTGCCCCGCCCGGGGGCCGGCCCCCCAGTCCACGAGCTGGGCCACGTAGGGGGGCGCCTCGGGATCCTTGGGCCGGGTCGCCCGCACCAGCCGGGCCACGTACTTGACGATGTATTCGCTTACGGCCACGCTGCCGACCACCTTCTGGATGTTGACGATCGCCCGGCCGGAGAGCACCTTGCGAACCTCGGGCTTGTCCTGCTTCGTGGTCGCCATCAGGATCTGCTCTTCCTCGCCGGCCGTCGGGTAGCCGACCTTGATGTTGAACATGAACCGGTCGAGCTGGGCCTCGGGCAAGGGGTAGGTGCCCTCCTGCTCGATCGGGTTCTGGGTGGCGATCGTGAAGAAGGGCTCGGGCAGCTTGTAGGTCTCCTGCCCGACCGAGACCTCCCGCTCCTGCATCGCCTGGAGGAGGGCCGCCTGGGTCTTGGGGGGCGTGCGGTTGATCTCGTCGGCCAGGAGGATGTTGGTGAAGATCGGGCCCTCCACGAACCGGAACACCCGCCGCCCCTGCTCGTCGTCGAGCACGTTGGTGCCGGTGATGTCGGAGGGCATCAGGTCGGGCGTGAACTGGACCCGCTTGAAACCGACGTCGAGAATCCGGGCGAGGGTCGAGACCATCAAGGTCTTGGCCAGCCCCGGCACCCCCTCGAGGAGGCAGTGGCCACGGGTGAAGATGGCGGCAAACAGCTGCTCGATCACGTCGGCCTGGCCGATGATCACCTTCTGGAGCTCCTCCTGCATCAGCCGCCGGTGCTGGGCGAACTCCTGGAGGATGTCGTCGAGCGTCTTGGGTCGGGATGCGGTGGACACGGCTGTGATCCTGGTTCCGAAAAAGCCCTGCCTGGCAGGAAACGTCCAGTATCGGCCTTCCTGCGCCGCTCGGCAAACCCCCGGGGCCGGTTGGCCATCTACCGGCCTGCTAGGATTGGATGTCGGGAGATCGAGCGATTGAGTGGAGGAGTCGAGCCCATGCCTGAACCCCGCCGCCGCCTCGCCGCCGCCGCCCTTGGCCTGGGGGCGGTTTTGCTCGCGGTCGCGCTCCACGGCCCGGTCAGGGCCGCCGAGGCGATCCGCCCCGGCGAGATCCAGCGGGCGGTCGAAAAGGCCCGCGACTTCCTCGTCCGCCAGCAGAAGGGGGACGGCTGGTGGGAGGCGATGCACTCGGCCGACAAGCGCGTGGGGGCAACGGGGCTTGTGCTTCTGGCCCTGGGCAATGCGGGCCTCGATGCCCAGGATCTTGCTGTCCGCCGGGGGCTCGCCTGGCTCCGCACTCAGGAGCCTGCCGACACCTACGCCGTGTCGCTGCAGACGCTCGCCCTGGCGATGCTCTCGCCGGAAGCCGATCTGGCCATCCTCGAGCGGAACGCGAAGTGGCTCGAGGACGGGCAGGTCAAAGGGGGCCCGGGAGCCGGCTCCTGGTCGTATCGGCAGAGCCCCAACGGCGGCACCGGCGACAACTCCAACACCCAGTTCGCCCTCCTGGCCCTCCACGAGGCGGCCCGCGCCGGCGTGCGGGTCGAGGAGGACACCTGGCGGCGGTCGCAGCAGTATTGGGTGTCGTGCGCCAACGCCGACGGCTCGTGGGGCTATTCGGGCCGCTCGCCCGGCACTGGCAGCATGACCTGCGCCGGCATCGCCAGCATCTGGATCACGACCGAGCAGATCGGCTTGCCCGACGCCCAGGCCGCGAACGAGAGCGTCTCCTGCTGCGGCGGCGGCCGGTCCCCCGACGTGCTCGAGCGGGGCCTCGGCTGGCTGGGCCGGAAGTTCGCGGTCACCCAGAATCCGGGCACTGGCAGCGACACCTGGCTCTATTATTATCTCTACGGCCTCGAGCGGGTGGGCCGGTTCACGGCCCGGCGGTACATCGGCGAGCACGACTGGTACCGCGAAGGGGCGCGGATGTTCGTGGATGCCCAGGACCGACTCAGCGGCCAGTTCGTCGCCCGCCGGATCGAGGACGCCACGGTGGCCACGAGCTTCGCGCTGCTCTTCCTGGCCAAGGGCCGCCGGCCGGTGATCGTGGCCAAGAGCCGCCACGGCCCCGAGGCCGACTGGAACCGCCACGGCCACGACATCGCCCACCTCGTCGAATACGTGGAGGGCCGCTGGCAGAAGGACTCCCCCGCCGGCCTCTCCTGGCACGTGCTCGACACGCCCGCCGCCGACCATGCCGACCTGATGCAGGCGCCGGTGTTCTGGCTCTCCGGCAAGGATCTCTTCAATCTCGGGCCCGACGCCGGCCGCCGCCTGCGGGCCTACATCGACGAGGGGGGCTTCGTGTTCGCCGAGGCCTGCTGCCCGCGGAGCGAGGAGTTCGACCGCCGCTTCCGCCAGCTGGTGGGAGAGATCTTCCCGGAGCCCGAATACCAGCTCAATCTCCTGCCTCCCGAGCACCCCGCCTGGAACGCCGAAGAGATCGTGCCCCCGCAGCTCCAGCGGCCGCTGTTGGGCGTTGACTACGGCTGCCGGACGAGCCTGATCTACGCGCCGCCCACCGATGGCGGCGGCAAGGGGGGCATGCCGAGCCTCTCCTGCCTGTGGGAGCTCGGCGGGCCGGCCCGCCGGCGGCTCCCCCCCAAGGTCCAGCGGGAGGTGGGGGCGGCTCTGGCGATCGGGGCCAACGTGCTCGCCTACGCCACCAACCGCGAGCTCAAGCGGAAAGACGAGCTGTTCAATGTGGCCCTTCCCGCCGCCCCGGGCGTGCGGGAGTTCGAGCGGGGCCAGCTGGCAATCGGCAAGCTGCGGCACTCCGGCCAGTGCGACGCGGCCCCGGCGGCCCTGGCCAACATCCTCCGGGCCGCGGCCCGCGAGACGGGTGTGCGGGTGGATGACACGCCGGCCCAGATCGACCCCGCCGACGACACCCTCTTCGGCTACCACATGGTGTTCATGCACGGCCGGCGGGCCTTCGCCTTCGACGACCCGCGGCGGGAGCGGCTCGGGCAGTTCCTCGACCGCGGCGGCATGCTGCTGGCCGACTCGGTCTGCGCGTCGCCCGCCTTCACGGCGGCCTTCCGCGAAGAGATCGCCCAGATCCTGCCGGGCAAGCCGCTCGTCGAGATCCCGGCCGACGACCCTTTGTTCACGGCGGCCGAGTATGGCGGCTACGACATCCGGGCCGTCACCCTTCGCGAGCCGGCCGCCGGCGACGGTCCGCTGGGGGTCCGCAAGCGGCAGACGGCGCCCAAGCTCGAGGGCATCCGGCTCGGCGACCGCTGGGCGGTGATCTTCTCCCCCTACGACCTGTCCTGCGCGCTCGAGAAGCAGAACTCGATGGAGTGCGTCGGCTATTCCCGCGAAGACGCCGAGAAGATCGCCCTCAACATCCTGCTCTACTCGCTCAATCAGTGACACGCGCCGCTCGCGTCGGCGTGGTCTTTCGCCTGACTGGCGTGGATGGCCACGATGGCCCGGATGCACTATCCGCGGCAGTCCTTGGGGCTACGGCCCACCCACCGCTTGAAGGCGCGGGAAAAGACGGCGGCGTTTTCGAAGCCGACCTTGTGGGCGATCGCCTCGACCTTGTCGGCGGTCGCCGTCAGGAGGTGGCAGGCTCGTTCGATCCGCAGGGAAGCGAGATGCTGCATCGGGCTGCGGCCGAGCTGGGCCAGGCAGACCCGGCGAAACTGCTCTTTGCTGGCGCCATACATCTCGGCCACCCGGTCGAGCGTCCATTCGGCGGCCAGATTCTCGCTTACCTCGGCCCATACATTCCAGAGCCGGTCGCTCACATGCCACGGCTGGGCGATCCGGCGGGCTTCGCCATGCGCGAGCTCGATCCAGTTGTGAACGAGCTTCGGGTCGTTGGCCCCCGTCACTTCCGCTCGCAATCCTGAGATTGTTCGCCAGAGCGCATGACGATCGCACCGCAGCCGGACGGGCGACGACGCGGAGACGACCGGCCTCACGGCCACGGGCTCGTCGTAGCGAATCCAGGCAAACTGCCAGCGGGCATCGGGGAGGGCCCGAAACGCATTGAGCACCCGCGGGGGGGCGAGGCAGGCCACTCCCGAGCGGCTCTTCCGCCAGCGGCCATCGAGGAGGATCGCCCCTTCGCCTCGATGGCAGACCATCACGAAGCTGCCCCCCGGCCGCATCCGCACCCGGCAATATGGCTCGGCCGCATCGGTGATCCCCAGTTTGCTGATGCGATGCACGCCGAGTTCAGGGCACTCGTCGCGCGTGAGCACCCAGAGCTTGGTGTCGGGGCCGTCGACGGTGGTCTCCCGGAAATCTTGATCCTGCTCACCCATCGATCCTGTTCCCGCGAAGCTCGGAAGCCAGGAGCTGCTGTTCCAGGCATTCCTTCGTTTGATCGTACTGTTCCGCGAAGGCCTGAGCACTCGCGTCGATCCACAACACCATGCCAGTTTGCCAGAGCGTGGATTTTGGTCACCAGGGTGTGGATTCAGGTCATGAAGCGATTGGAAAACCACTGCCTATTCCGACCGTTGCTTTCGTGAAGCCTGAATGTGGAGCACGGTCATGGACTGCCGGCCGGACGCGTCGTACGATTTCTCGGACGTCCTGACGCGGTTCAATCTTTGGCTGGAGAGCACGATGCCGAATCCTTGGACGGGCCGGGGAAATCCTTACACGCGAACCGAAGTGCTCGACCGGCTGCATGCCACGCTACAGGCCGGCAAGCCGATCATTGCGGCCGGGGCGGGCACCGGGATCAGCGCGAAGTTCCTCGAAAAGGGGGGCGTCGACCTTGTCATCATCTACAACTCAGGCCGCTTCCGGATGGCCGGTCACGGTTCGACAGCCGGCCTGATGGCCTATGGCGACGCCAATGCCGTCGCGATGGAGATCGGTGAACACGAGGTGCTGCCCGTCGTTGAAGACGTGCCGGTGATCTGCGGCGTGCATGCCACCGATCCCCGCCGCCGGATGTGGCACTGGCTCGGCCGCGTCAAGGACATGGGGTTCTCCGGCGTCAACAATTTTCCCACGCACTGCATCGTCGACGGCCAGTTTCGGCAGATCCTCGAAGAGACCGGGATGAGCGTGCACAAGGAGGTCGAGATGGTCAGCCTCGCCCGGCGGATGGACCTGTTCACGATCGTTTACGTGGGCTCGCCCGACGAGGCCCGCGCGATGGCCAGGGCGGGTGCCGACGTGGTCATCGCCCATGTCGGCACGACCGTGGGGGGCTCGATCGGCGTGACCGATGCCACCTGCACGCTCGAAGAGGCGGCCGATCGCGTGCAGGCGATCGCCCGGGCGGCGCTCGACGAACGAGGGGATATTTTCTGCCTCTCGCACGGGGGCCCGATCTGTACGCCCGACGACGCGGCCTATATCAACGAACACACCGATGTCGTCGGCTTCGTGGGGGCATCGAGTCTCGAGCGGCTCGCCTTCGAGCGGTCGCTCCCTGAGCTCGCCCGGCAGTTCAAAAACATCCCGCTCGGCAAGCAGCCGGAGAGGCCGGAGAGGGGGTGAGGCGCATGGCGACGATCGCCGTTCTTGGCACACTCGACACCAAAGGGCATGAACATGCCTTCGTGGCGGAGCGCATCCGCGGCCGCGGCCATCAGGCTCTCTTGATCGACGTGGGGACCGGACGTGATGCCGCCATCTCGCCCGATATCTCGCCTGCCGACGTTGCGGCGGCAGGAGCCATCGATCTCGAGCCGCTCATGGCGCGAGGGGATCGCGGCGAGTGTGTCGCCGCGATGACCAAGGGGGCGGCCGCGCTGCTCGGTCGCCTCGTGGGCGAAGGCCGGATCCACGGGGTGATTTCGCTCGGCGGAGGCGGCGGCACGGCGATCGCCTCGGCTGCGATGCGCGGGCTGCCTGTCGGCTTCCCCAAGCTCATCGTCTCGACGCTCGCAAGTGGCAACACGGCTCCCTACGTGGGCACGAGCGACATCGTGATGATGCCCGCCGTGGTCGACGTCCAAGGGCTCAATCGCATTTCGCGGACGATCCTCACCCGCGCGGCGGGGGCGATCTGCGGGATGGTGGAGGCTGACGTTGCATCCGGCGATGAAAAACCGCTCGTCGTGGCGAGCATGTTCGGCAACACCACCCCATGCATCGAGGCCGCGATTCCGCTGCTCGAAGAGGCTGGCTATGAAGTGCTCGTGTTCCATGCCACGGGTACCGGCGGCCGAGCGATGGAATCGCTCGTTGCCAGCGGGATGGTCGCAGGCGTGCTCGATGTGACGACGACGGAGCTCGCCGACGAAGTGGTCGGTGGTGTGCTCTCCGCCGGCCCCGAACGGCTCGACGCGGCGGCTCGGCATGGTGTGCCCGCGGTCGTAGTCCCGGGCTGCCTCGACATGGTAAATTTCGGTGAGCGGCAGACGGTGCCGCCGAAGTTCGCCGGCCGCACGTTCTACGAGCACAACCCCCAGGTCACGCTCATGCGAACGACGCCAGAGGAGTGCGCCGCTCTCGGGCGGCTGCTGGCAGCGAAGGTCAACGCGTCCAAGGGTCCGGTCAGCGTGCTCCTGCCCCGGCAGGGCATCAGCGTGGTCGGCGCGGCGGGCGGGCCGTTTCATGATCCGGCCGCCGATGCAGCTCTCTTCGCGGCCATTGAAGGCAATCTTCGGCCTGATGTTCCCTGCGAGTCGCTCGACTGCGAGATCAATGATCCGGCGTTTGCCAGAGCCTGTGCCGAGGCGCTCCTGGCCGCCATGGCCACAGCAGCCGCCGCAAGCTGAATCACACCAGTTCCCGAACGAGGTCTCGAGATGCCCCAGGTCAAGCATTTTGGAATGTTTCAATTCAAGCCCGAAGTCACGGAAGCCGGCATCGCCACGTGCTTTCGGGAGATGGCCGGCATGGTCGGGCGGATTCCGGGACTCATCGATTTTCATCATGGCCCCTACGACAGTGCCGAGGGCCTCAACGACGGCTTTACGCACGGCTTCATCATGACGTTTGAGAGCATGGCGGCTCGCGACGCCTATCTGCCTCATCCGGAGCACGAGCGCGTGAAGGGCATCGTCGTGCCATGTCTCGCCCGTGTCACCGTGTTCGACTTCAACATGCCTTCCACCTGAGCCCGGAGACCCCCATGCGTCCGTTGCTCGCCTTGCTCGTCGCACTCGCTGTCCTTCCCGCCCAGGGTGCCGAATCGCGGTCGCTCTTTGACGGCAGAACCCTCACCGGCTGGGGGACGATCGAGAAAGATGCCCGGTGGTGGAAGGTGGAAGACGGAGTCATCGCGGGCGGGTCGCTGACCGAAAACGTACCCCACAACACGTTTCTCTCGACGACCGAACGATTTGAAAACTTCGAGCTCGTGCTCGAGATTCGAATCCGCGGGGCGGGTGGTTTTATCAACTCCGGGATCCAGATCCGGAGCGTTCGTGTGCCACAGTCGGCGGAAATGTCGGGCTATCAAGTGGACGCCGGCGCGGGCTGGTGGGGCAAGCTCTATGACGAGTCGCGGCGGAACAAGGTGATCGCCGAACCCCTCGACGCCAAGGCGCTCGCAGAAGTGGTCAAGCCCGATGACTGGAATATCTATCGGATCCGGGCCGAAGGGCCCACGATCCGCTCCTGGATCAACGGCGTGCAGACGCTCGACTTCACGGAGTCCGATGCGAAGATTCCCCGCGATGGGCAGATTGGCATCCAGGTGCATGGCGGCGGAAAGGCGCTGGTGGAAGTGAGGAATGTTTCGATCACCCCGCTGCCGCCCACGGCGGGGAGCGTGAAGTGGCCTGGAGCTGCCGCGGTGGATCCGCTGTCTGCCACGGAGGAGGCGAAAAAGTTTTCGCTGTCCGATGGCTTCACGGCCGAGCTTGTGCTCGAAGAGAGCACCGAGCCGACCGATTCCTACGGCAAATTCGTGGCCCTGGCCTTCGACGCCCACGGGCGACTCTGGACGACGACGGCCCTCGAATACCCGGTGGATGCCAACGAAAGCCCTGAAGTCTCGGAGCGACTTTTTGCTTCCGGGGGCCGCGACAAGGTGCTTGTGATCGATGATCCCTGGGCCGAGAAGCCCTCGCCACCACGGGTGTTTGCGGATGGCCTTGCGGTCCCGCTCGGTGTGCTCCCCTTTCGCGATGGGGCGTTCGTGCAATACGGCACCGAGATTCGCTTGTACCGTGACACCGATGGGGATGGCCGCGCCGATGGATACGAAACCGTCCTCGAAGGGTTCGGGGTTCAGGATTCGCACCTCTTTCCCCATCAGTTCACGCGGGTGCCGGGCGACTGGATTCTGCTGGCCCAAGGGCTCTTCAATACCTCCCAGGTACGGCGGCCGGAAGGCGCCGCCTTCGCGGATGGTTCGACCGAAGTGCCGTTCGTCGCCTGCAAGCTCGGTCGGTTTCGGTCCGATGGCACAGCCTTCGAGTCGCTCACCGCCGGCCCCAACAACATCTGGGGCCTGACGATCTCTCGGACCGGCCAGACATGGCTCCAAGAAGCCAACGACATGGGCTTTCCGATCTTTCCCTACGAGCCCGGTGTGCTCGTGAAGACCGGCTCCCCCGATCGGCTCCGGCCCTACCAGCCGATGATGCCCGCTCCGCTCGCGCCGCCGCAGATGGGAGGCACGGGGCTCAGCGGCCTGGCACTGGCCGACGACCTCGACGGCTGGCCCGCTCCCTGGGGAGCCGGCTCAGGGGCAGAGCCGAACGAAAAGGTCTTCTACCTCGCCAACCCGATCACCAACATGATTCAGACCGTGATCGCGACCCGAGCGGGCGAACGATTCACGTATCGCAAGGGCCCCAACCTTCTCACAAGTGCCGACAAGTCGTTTCGCCCCGTGGCCATCCAGTTCGGCCCCGACGGCTGCCTCTATGTCGTCGATTGGTACAACAAAGTCATCTCCCACAACGAGGTGCCGCGAAATCATCCCGAGCGTGACAAGATCCGGGGCCGGATCTGGCGAATCCGGCACGCCTCACAGCCGGTGAAAGCTCCGGTCGCGGTCGCGCAGGTGGAGACGACCGGATTGCCGGCGCTTCTGGGGGCGAAAAATGCCCGCGTTGCCGACCTCGCCTGGCAAGAGATTGTAGATCGTGCCGCCCAAGCACTCGTGCCCGAGCTGACGTCGCTCGCGGCTGACGCAGCGGCTCCTGCGGCGGCTCGTGCGGGAGCCCTGTGGGCCCTCGAAGGCTTGAATGCCGTGAGCCTTTCGGTTCTCGAAGCGCTCTTGGCGTCGCCCGCTGCCGATCTGCGACGCGAGGCCGTTCGCGTGGCGGGCACGACGTGTGGGGAGGCCGACTTTCGCCGACTCGCCGCGCCGCTGGTCAATGATCCCTCGCCGCGGGTGCGGGCGGCCCTCGGCGATGCCTTCCGGCGGATTCCTGTCACCGAGCCAGACACGGTCGGGCTGATCATCCAGCTCGGCCGGGAACGGACGGCCGGCGACCCGTGGACCGTCTACGACCGTGACTTCGAGCGGTATCTCGTCCGCTGGGCCCTCGAACGCCATCCGGAGCAGGTTGCGGCGTTTCTCGGCTCGCCCGCCAGCAGTGCCATCCCGGCGGAGAACCGCCTGCTCGCGATGCTCACGCTCGAGCCACGTGCGGCTGCGACCGCCCTTGCCAAGATGCTTTCTGAAAGTGACCGGCCGGTCGATGGCGAGGAGATGCGGATGCTGGCAGGCCAGGCTGAGGTGCCCGAGGTGGCAGCCACCCTCGAGCGACTGGCAACCGAACCGGCCCGCCGCGAGCAGACCCTGCGGCACCTGCTGGCCCTCCGGACGAGCCTCAAGAATCCGAACGTGGCTCCGATCGTGGGCCGAGCGGCAACCGACCTTTTGACCCAGGCTACGAGCGACCACGAAAAACTTCTCGCCATCGAGGTCGCGGCCGCCTTTGCGGTCAGCGGCCTAAAGCCTCGACTCATGGCCCTCTGCACCGATACATCGGTGAGCGGGAAGGTCCGAGGTGCTGCCATGCGCGGGCTTCGTGAGATGGGCGGGATGACCGCCGATGTCGCACGGGCGGTGCTCGAAGCCGCCGCGGATGATCCGCAGCTTCGCGGCGACGTGATCGTTGCCTGGGCGGAGGCACGCGACCCGGCAACGTGCGCAGCCCTCGTCAGGGCGTGGGAGGATCTCTCGTTTCTCGAACGGGAGGCCGCCACCGCCGCGCTTTCCCGGCATCGTGCCGGTGCCGCCGCCCTCGTGGCCGCCCTGGACGACGGCGCCATCGAGATCTCGAGCCTGCCACTGGCGGTCGTGGCCGATCTCCGGGCGGTTTTGAAAGATGATCCGGTGCTCGAAAAGATCTGGGCGGACCTGACCGCGTCGGCACCGAGCGTGCTGCGGCTCCAGGGCGATCCGGCAGGCGCCGGGCCGGAGGTGTCGCTCGTCGGCCCGTTCACGATCGAAGCCTGGGCCAATCTGGAAGAGCCGATCAGCAATAACGCGAGCCTGCTTGCCAAAGCCGGCGTTCTGGACATCAACTTTTTCGGCGGCAACTTCCGTGTCTGGACGAAAGGGCATGGCGACGTCGTGGTCGCGGAGTCGAAGACGACCCCTGATCGGTGGCGGCACTACGCCGTGAGTCGCGATGCAGAGGGTGTCTATCGGCTCTATCTCGACGGTGAGCTCGAAGCCGAAAGCAAGGTGAAAGACACCGCCGCCTATCGGGGATTGCGGATCGGATTGAGCTCACCCGCGACCGCGGGCACCCGCGGACGGCTGGCCGAGTTCCGCGTCTGGAACCGGGACCGGTCAGCCGACGAGATTCGGGACGATTTTGATCGGAGTTACTCGGGCGATAGCCAGCGGCCGGCCAGCCTCATGGCGTTTCATGGGGGCACGTCCTGGGGGGCTCTCACGGGCAATGCCCGCGTCGAGCCGGCCATCGATGCTCCAGCACTTGTAACCGCAGCCGAACTGGAACTCCGGCTGGCAAAGTTCGCGAAGTATCGCGAACTTGCCGCCAAGCCCGGCGACCCCGCCCGCGGCAAAAATATCTTTGCCAGCCGCTGCCTCACCTGCCATCAGCAGGGGGGCCAGGGGGGCAGGATCGGCCCCGCGCTCGATGGCCTCGGGCTGACGGGCACCGAGGCGATTCTCCGAAACGTGCTCACGCCGAGCGCCGCGATGGAAGGGGGCTACCGCGCCTTCCGCGTCATTACCCTCGATGGCCGCGTCATTCAGGGCCTGCTCGTGTCGCAGGACGCAGACGCAATCGTGATCCGCGAGCCCGAGAAGGCGGATGTTTCCATCTCGACTCGCAACGTGGCCCAGGCCGGATTCAGCGGCGTCTCGATCATGCCTGAAGGACTGCTCGAAGCGATGCAGCCGGAAGAAGTCTCGGATCTGTTCGCCTACTTTCAGACGCTTACCGCCAGCCCCGCAGCGCCCTGAAGACGCCGGAATACGAGTCGACCCCGGATCCACGGATCCCAGGCCCGCTCGGAGCCGGTCCTGAATGGCGCGAACCAAGCGCCTGTTTGGGTCAGGAATCGCGGCTCGAGCCGCCCAGGAACGTGGTGTAGTAGAGGAGCATCATCACCGCCTGGAGCGTGCCGGCCACGTAGGTCCAGGCGGCCGCGTTGAGCACCGAATTGACCGCCGGCATGTCGGCGGCCGGCACGATGCCCAGGTTCACGAGCGCCGCCTTGGCCCGGTTGCTGGCGTCGATCTCGACCGGCAGGTTCACCAGCTGGAAGAACACGGTGCCGGCGAACAGGGCCAGCCCCAGGAGGGCGATTGCCTTGCTGTCCAGCGACAGGCCGATCACGAACACGATCATCCCGAAGCTGCTGCCCAGGTTCGCCACGCCCACCGCCGCGTTGCGGATCGCCATCATCGAGTAGTTCTCGGCGTCCTGCAGGGCATGCCCCGCCTCGTGGGCGGCGATCCCGACGGCCGCCAGCGACCGGGCTCCATACACCTTGTCCGAGAGCCGCAGGACTTTCGTCCGCGGGTCGTAGTGGTCGGTCAATTCGCCGTGGACGGGCTCGATCGAGACCTCGCTGAACCCGGCCGCGTCGAGGATGTGGCGGGCCGCCGCGGCCCCGGAGAGGGGGGCCGGCTCACGGGAGGCGGCCGCGAACGACGACTTCACCCTCCACTGGGCCCACAGCGCCAGCAGGATCGCCGGGGCGGCCCAGAAGAAGTAGTTCATATTGTACAAAACCATGCGAGGCTCCTCCCTGGCGGGCTGCGGCACAGCGGCGGATATTTCTCGAAGTATTCTAGCAGAGGCCGAAGGGGGACAGTCCCCGTGGCAGCCAAGGCAGTCATGTTCTACGGTTCGAAGAGGCATCGTGTTCACGCTCGGGCGGCACTGCTCGCCGGGGTCCTGGCCGCCGGCTGCGGCCTGCCCCGGCCCGAGCCACCCCTGCCGCCGACCACCGACGGGAAAAGCCTCTGCCGGCGGATCGAGGCGGTGCTCGCGGCCGCCCGCGACCGCCGCCGGCTCGATGCGGCCGTGCAGGGTGCCTGGCAGGCGGTGCATGGCATCCTGGCCTTCGGCCCCGACCTCCTGATCACCGCGGACGGCCAGGCCGTGTCGGCCCTCGACCATCTCCTCGGCGGCGGCCCGATCGCCGGCTGGGTGTTGCGGCCCGGCAGCCCGGGCGTGGTGGCCGTCGTGGAAGAGGGCAGCACGACCGGCCAGGGCCATCCCGATCAGTGGATCGGCTACCTGTCGCAGTGCGGCGTGTCGACCGACGCGCCGGACTCGGCCGGCGGTGGCCCGGCCGACACTTCGCCGGTGGGCGGGCTGCCGCTGGAGACGCCGCTCGTCGTCGCCGGACGCACGTTCACGCTCGGCGACCTCTTCGCCCAGGCCCGCCACGACATCCGGCCTGGCCAGGAGGCCTCCTGGACGCTGATGGCCCTGGCGGCCTACCTTCCCCCCGCTGCCGCCTGGGAGGCGGGCGACGGCCGCCGCTGGACGACCGAGGATGTCGTGCGGATGGAGGCGGCCAGCCCGATCGTGGGCGCGGCTTGCGGCGGCACCCACCGGCTCTACGGCCTGGCGGCAGCGGTGCGGGCCTACCGGGCCGCCCACGGGGAGCCGCCGGCCGGGAGCGGCTGGGCCGCGGCCGAGGAGGTGCTCGCCGGGCATCTCAATCAGGCCCGCCGTGCGCAGGAGTCCGACGGCAGCTTCTCGGTGCACTACTTCGAGCGGCCGGGCCGCTCGCCCGACGTGTCGGCCACGCTCGCCACCACCGGCCACGTGTTCGAGGTGATGGCGCTGGTGCTCGATGACGACGAGCTCGCCGAGCCCTGGGTAACCCGGGCCGCCGAACGGCTGGTGACGCTCCTCGAGCGGACGGCCGACGTCGATCTCGAGTGCGGCGGCCTCTACCACGCGGCCCACGGCCTGGCCATCTACCGCCGCCGCGTCTGCCCGCCGGCAACGGCCAGGGAATAGCCGCGCGGGCTAGCCTCGCAGGGCCGCGAGGCGATCGGCCACGGCCGCGGCGAGCCGCCCGGGGTCGCCTTCCCAGGCGATGCTCGTGGCCGTGCCGGCGGCCATGTCCTTGAACTGGGCCGTACCGGCGGCGAACTCGTCGGCCCCGATCACGAGGGCCGCCGGGATGCCCCGCTTGCTGGCCAGCTTGAGCTGCTGGCCCAGCTTCTTGGGCTCGGGGAAAAACTCGCCGGCGATCCCCGCCTGCCGCAGGGCCGCGGCGATTCCCAGGTAGTCGGCCAGGTGATCGGCGGCGAAGTAGACGAGAAACAGCTCGGCGGGCGTCTCGGGGCCGCTGCCCCGCCCCAGCTCCTCGAGGCCGGCCAGCAGCCGGTCGATGCCCAGCGACGCGCCCACCCCCGGCAGCGGCTGCTTGGTGTAGAGGCCGGCCAGGTTGTCGTAGCGGCCCCCTGAGCAGATGCTGCCGAGCGCCGGCAGCTCGTCGAGAAAGCTCTCGAGCACGATCCCGGTGTAGTAGTCGAGCCCCCGGGCGATGCCGGGGTCGATCACGATCCGGCCGGCCGGCACACCCGCGGCCCGGGCCCCGCTCACCAGGCCGCGGAGGGCCGCCACGCCCTCAGGCCCGGGGCTTGCATCGCCCGCGAGGCTGCCCAGCCGGCCGAGCACCGCCTCGGCATCGCCCCCGCAGGCGGTTGCCAGCCCGGCCAGTTCCAGAAGCTCGGCCGAGGCGGCGGCCCCCACTCCCTGAGCGGCCAGCTCCGCCGCCACCGCCTCGGGGCCGGCCTTGCCCAGCTTGTCGAGGCTGCGGAGCACGCCGGTGGACCGGTCGGCCAGGCCGAGCCGGCCCAGCACCCCGGCCAGCACCCGCCGGTCGTTGACCCGGATCGTGAACCGCTCGATGCCGATCGCGGCCAGGAGGTCGTGGACCACGAGCACCATCTCGAGGTCGGCCACGGGGCTGGTGGTGCCGATCGTGTCGAAATCGCACTGCATGAACTCGCGGTACCGGCCCCGCTGGGTATTCTCACCCCGCCAGACGGTGGCCATGTGATACCGCTTGAAGGGCAGGCCAAGCTCGTGGACGTGCTGGGCGGCGAACCGGGCGAAGGGGACGGTGAGGTCGAACCGCATCCCCACCTCGCGGCCACCGTGGTCGGTGAACCGGTAGAGTTGCTTGTCGGTCTCCTCGCTCCCCTTGCCGGAAAGGATCTCGAGGTACTCAAGCGCCGGCGTGTCGATCGGCGCGAAGCCGTACGACCGGTAGACCCGGCGGGCCACGTCGAGCACCCGCTCCCGGAGGAGGGCCTGGGCCGGGAGGTGATCGCGAAAGCCCTTCAGCGTGCGTGGCTGGATCATCACAGGATCTGCAGCAGCGGCGGCTTGCGGCTGCGGATCGACCGGCCGCGGTTCTTCTTCTTACGGCCGGCGCCGATCGATTCACCGCCGGGGCCGAGCACGGCATCCATGTATTCCTCGACCTGCTCCGGCGTCTCGAAATACTGGTCGTAGACCCAGTCGTCCTCGTACTCGCAGTCGTCGGTTGTGTACTCGCGGCAGATCTGCGGACGGGTCTCGTAGATCCCGCACCGGTGGTCGTCCTGGAGGTGCTTGCAGACGGTGTGCACGCAGACGTACCAGGCGCCCTCCTCGGTGAACACGGTGGCCTGGTCATGGAGCAAAAACCAGCGGATGTATTCGAACTCCTCCCGCGTGGTCGGCGTCTCGAGCGGCAGCGCGAAGTAGCGACAGCACTTGGCGGTGCAATGCTCGCACAGCACGGTGTCGGCGGGAACGGTGTCCCGCTTCGGCTTCGAGGCCAGCACGGGCAGCGGGATGTCGGCGAGGGGCATGAATCGGCTCCT
>CAYRNG010000266.1:0-9961 GCA_964425395.1 uncultured Candidatus Kuenenia sp.
CCAGCCCGGCGGCAACGCACCCACGGGAGCGGACGGAAAGATGCTCTACGAACCGGTCTGGGAGTATCTCTTCACGCACCCGGTGGACTCAGTCGGTGAGCCGACGCATCCCGATCCAGGCTGTCGGGTCGAGGAGCAGCGGAATCACTCGGATCCCGCCGCTACTGGTTGCCCGCCATGAGCTCGCGGGCCGCCGCTGCGATCGCAGGCCGATCCGCCGCTGCGACCGGATCGAGCAGCGGCAGGAGCGGCCCGGTCGGGGCGATCCCGGCGGCGGCCACCGCCTCGTGGAGCACCCGGATCGGGCTGATCGCGTTTCGCAGGTCTTCGAGCGGCTCAAAGATTCGCCGGATCCGTTCGGCCTCGTCCCACCTTTCCGCCACGGCCGCGGCCAAGAGCCGTTGCGAGAGCCGGGGGGCCACGCAGCCGCAGCCGGTCGTGAACCCTCCCAGGCCGAAGTCGCGGAGGTGCACGATCGCCGGCTGCTCGCCGATCCCGCTGATCACGTGCCGGGGATCGACGAGGCCCACGAGCTCGCGGAGGTAGGGATCCACACCCGGGTCGTCCCGCACGGTCGCATACTTGATGCCGCTCACGAGCCCGTCGTTCACGAGCGCGGCCACGTCAGCCGGCTCGAGGTAGCCGTCGTGCTTGACGTACACGAGTGCCGGCATCCCGGCCGCCTCGACGAACCGGCGGATCCCGGTGGCCACGCCGGTGCTCGTGGTGATCCCCTGCTGCGGCAGCACCATCGCCGTGGGATAGCCCGAGCCGCGGAGCATCCGCGCGTGCTCGAGCAGAAGCCCGTAGGTCGGCCCGGCCGCCGGCACGACGAGCGTCTCGGGGCCGGCCGCCGCAGCCAGCATCTCGAGCAGCGGCTCGTATTCGCCCAGCGGCAGATGGTAGAGGTTGGCGTTGCCGCCGTAGAGCAGGAGCCGCACGCCCCCGGCCTCGATGTGGCGGATGATGGCCGCATTGGCGGCGGGGGCGATCTCGCCCGTGGCCGAGCGGGCTAGCGGCGGCACGGCCATCACGGAGGCACGGAACTGGCTCGGCACAAGCGGGGTTTTCAGCATCGGTGGTCGCGGAGTGGGTGGGAAACCTATTCAGAAGATATCGGGTTCTCGAGGCGGGTCGCCCCGCTCGAGAAACCGGAAGTCGCAGCCCTGGTCGGCCTGGGTAGTCTCGTCAAGAAACAGCCGGGTGTAGCCGCGCGATGCCTTTGACGCGGGGGGCTGCCAGGCCGCGCGGCGGCGGGCGAGCTCGGCGTCGTCCACCAGGAGCGTGAGCCCGCGGCCCGGCACGTCGAGCGCGATCCGGTCGCCCGTGGCGACGAGCGCCAGCGGCCCGCCGGCCGCCGCCTCGGGGGCCACGTGGAGCACGCAGGTGCCGTAGCTCGTGCCGCTCATCCGGGCGTCGGAGATCCGCACCATGTCCCGCACGCCCGCCTCGAGGAGGTGCCGGGGGATCGGCAGCATCCCCCACTCGGGCATCCCGGGCGCCCCCAGTGGGCCGGCGTTTCGCAGCACGAGCACGTCGTCGGCCGTGATCGCGAGCGCCGGGTCGTCGAGGCGGGCCTTGAGGTCGGCCGGCGACTCGAAGACTACCGCCCGGCCGGTGTGCACCAGCAGCCGCGGATCGGCGGCCGTCGGCTTGATCACGCAGCCGGCGGGGGCAAGGTTGCCGCGGAGCACGAAGGTGCCGCCGGCAGCGGCCAGCGGCCGGTCAGTGGGGAGGATCACCCGCTCGTCGAGCACCTCGGCCCCGGCGATGTTCTCGCCGAGCGAGCGGCCCGTCACGGTCAGTTCGTCGAGGTGGAGCCGGTCGCGGATCCGCTCGAGCACGGCCGGCAGACCGCCGGCGTCGTGGAGGTCTTCGGCCAGAAACTCTCCCGAGGGGCGGACGTTGGCGATCACCGGCACCTGCCGGGAGATCTCGTCGAACCGGTCGAGCGTGAGCGGCACGCCCGCCCGACCGGCGAGTGCCAGGAGGTGGACGATCGCGTTAGTCGAGCCGGCCAGCGCCATGTCGGCGGCGATCGCGTTGTGGAACGACCGCTCGGTGAGGATCCGCGAGGGCTTGAGGTCTTCCCAAACCATCTCCACGATCCGCCGGCCGCAGGCTGCCGCCATCCGCTCGTGGGCCGAGTGGACGGCGGGGATGGTCGCAGCGCCGGGCAGCATCATCCCCAGGGCCTCGGTCACGGCGGCCATCGTCACGGCCGTGCCCATCGTCATGCAGGTGCCGGGGGTGCGGGCGATGCCCTCCTCGATCCCCCGCCAGGCACATTCCGAGAGGCAGCCCGCCTGCCGCTCCGCCCAAAACTTCCAGACGTCGGTGCCGCTGCCGAGCCGCTGGTCTCGCCAGCGGCCGGCGAGCATCGGCCCGGCCGGCATGAAGATCGCCGGCAGGTCGGCCGAGATCGCCCCCATCAGGAGGCCGGGCACGGTCTTGTCGCAGCCCCCCATCAAGACGGCCCCGTCCACCGGATGGCACCGCAGCACCTCCTCGGCCTCGAGGGCCAGGAGGTTGCGATACAGCATCGCCGTCGGCTTCATGAACATCTCCGAGAGCGAGATCACCGGGATCTCGACCGGGAAGCCTCCCGCCTGCCAGACGCCCCGCTTCACCGCCTGGACCCGCTGCGGGAAGTGGGTGTGGCACTGGGCCAGGTCGCTCCAGGTGTTCAGGATCGCGATCACCGGCCGCCCCTCGGCCTCCTCGGCCGCGTAGCCCATCTGCCGGAGGCGGCTGCGGTGGCCGAAGCTGCGGAGATCGTCGGGGGCGAACCAGCGCTGCGAGCGGAGGTCGGCGACGGTACGGCGGCGGGCTGTCATGACGGCTGCGATCCTACCCGGCGGCCCGCTCCCGCTCCCAGGCGTCTCGCCAGGCGGTCCACTCGATCGGCTCGACCGGCAGCGACTCGACGATCCCGTCGGCCTCCCGGCTCACGAAGTCCACGCCGCACAGGCAGTCGAGGCCCGCCAGGGCCAGCTGCACCAGCCGCTGCCGGTCGGCCGAGAGCCGGTCGAGCCAGCCGGACGCCGCGATCCGCCGGGAGAGCGTTGGCCCCCCCTGCACCCACTCGAGCCTGAGGGGCTCCGGCCCGAGCTGGTCGGCAGCCAGATCGAGCACCACCCGGTTGGTGGCCAGCCGCACCCCGGCCACCTCGATCGCCACGTCGCCTAAGAGCCGGGTCCGGCGGAGCAGGCCGAGGCACTCGTCGTCCACTACGGCGGCCACGTCGTGGCCCAGCTCCACCAGCTGCTCCTCGGCCCGGCTCGCCGCTCCCACCCGGGCCGTGCCCCTCCCCTTCCGCTGCCGCCTGAGCCGGGCGAAGAGCTTGGGGATCGTGCCTGAATGGAAGCCGGGCACGAGCAGCCGCCGCATCGACTCGCCGTGCCGCCCGACCCGGACCGGCACCAGGAGCCGCGGCCGATTGGCCGCGTAGAGCCGCCAGTTTTCCTTGAGCTCCCAGGCCAGGAAGCCGAACACGCCGGGGATCGCGGTGGAGATGAAGGTCACCGTCGTCAGGGCGAGCCGCTTCCGCATGCCCGTGGCCGCGGCCAGGTTGGCGGCCGCCATCGGGATCATCGGCACGAGCAGCTTGTGCGACACGGTGACCACGGGAAAGTGCTTGATCGGATTGAGCTGCGGCTCGATCAGGAGCGTGACGCAGAACCGCACCAGCCAGTCGATCCCCGACCAGAGCGTCGTCAAGACGGCCTTCACGCCCAGGGCGGCCGGCGACTCGTCGGCATGAAACCGGAGCTGCTCGTCCACCGCATAGAGCATCCCCTCCACGAAGTCCATCGCCCGGCGGAAGGTGTCGAGGATCCAGGTAAAAAGACCGATGATCAGGTGGACGTGGAGCTGATAGAGGGCCCGGCCGACCGCCTCCAGCAGCCGCTCCTGCACCGCCCGACCGAGCGTCGAATTGAGCGCCGCGGCGCTAGCCGCAAACAACAGGCCGGGTAGCCAGCGGTTGCTCCGCGAGAGCCAGGTGCCGCCGTGGGGCAGAAGCAGCCACACGACGAGGCTCGCGACCAGCGGGCTCCAGGCATAGCGGCGAAAGAGCCTCACCGGCCGGCTTTTGAAGAATTGCTCCACGGCGGGGAGCCGCAGGAGCCGCCGCGGCAGCACGACCAGGGCCATGTGGGCCAGGCCTCCGAGCGTTTCGAGCCCTGCCAAGACGGCGGCCCGCAGGTCGGGCACGTGCATCAAGAGCCAGGCCGCCACGCCGGTCACGAGCACGGCGGTGCGGCTGTAGATGTGGACCGGCTCGCCGAGGGAGTAGTGGGTGAGCGGCTCGACAATGTGCTCGAGCCCCTTCCAGAGCACCCAGGCGCCGCCGAAGGGCAGGAGCAGGTTGACGGTGATCCAGCGGCCGAGCGGCAGGCCGAAGGCCACGGCGCTGAGCCGCTGCATGGCCAGCAGGTAGAGGGGGGCCCGCCGGTAGCCGCCGTCGAGGGCGGCCGCCAGGTTGCGGTCGGCCCGGAGGAGCGGGTCGCCGCCGACGAGCTCGCCGAGGCCGGCCAGATCGGGCAGCTTCACCTGGCTGCGGGAGACGGCGTCGCGGACATTGCCGAACGACTCGAAGCCGCGGTTCGCAAGGTCGTCGAGGAGATCGTCGGCCAGCTTGTCGAAGGCGGCCTCCTCGACGAGCGTGGGGGCGACGAGCCCGGCGTCGGCCAGGGCGGCCCGCACCGGGGGCCCGAGCCGCCCGCGGAGGGTGGCCTCGGTGGCATCGAGGCCGGGGCCGAGGATCGCGGCGGCCGGCTCGGCCAGGGCGGGCGGCAGGCCGAGCGTCACGAGCCGGCGGAAGGCCGTGGCCACGTGCCGGTGAACAAGGGCCGTCCGCTGATTGGGCAGCGGCCTCACCAGCGGCACGCGGCCGAGCGTGACCGCCCAGGAGAGCAGCTGCGTCCGGTAGCTCTCCCGCTCCGAATCGACGCAAATCTTTTGGAGGTCGTAGAGCAGCCGGGCCGGCTGCGACCAGGCGGAGCCGGCCGCCAGATCGACGAGGCCGGCCAGCAGCCGGCGGAGGCCGGCAGCCGTGGCGTTGCCCAGGCCGATCGCCCGTTCGAGCCGCTCGCCGAGGGCCGCAAGCCGCTCCTCGAGCAGGCGGGCCGCCCGGGAGCGGGCCTCGGCGTCGTTGCCAGCGAACTGCTCGAGCCGCCACTGGAGGAGCGCCGCCCGCACGTCGTTGCCCCGGCGGGCGGCGGCTGCGGCCCGGGAACGGAGAAAGACCGCAGTCTGCCGGCTGAGGCGACCGGTCAGGGCTCCGGCGAGGCCAGTGGATGCTCGCGGGGGTGGGGCCGGGGCCGCCGCGGGGGGCGGGCCGTCGCGGAGCCCGGCCGGCCGGGTCCGCTCGAGGATGGCATCGGCATCGACCCAGGCGGCGAACCGGTCAGCGAGAGCCGCGGGGTCTTCGATCCCGGGAAACCAGATCGGCATGAGCTCGGGTGAGAAGGCCTCGAACTCGAGCACCACCGCCACGAACTCAGCCAGAGCCTCGCGGGCGTTGCCAGGATCGCGGAGCAGTCCCTCGCGGGCCAGCACGGCCGTCGCCTCCTCGAACTCCGTCTCCCCTACCTCCTCGACGAGCGTCCTGAACTCCCGGCCGGAGCGGCCTCTCTCAGCGACCGCCCGGCGGGCGGCGATGTCGAGGCAGCCGTGGTAAAGCAGCCGCCAGTATTCCCGGAGCAGGCCCTCCTCGCCGCCGCCGGCGAACCGCTCGGAGTCGGGCCGGGCCAGAAGCAGAATCGTGTCGGGCAGATCGGGCGGCAGCGTCCAGACGTCGTCGGCCAGTTCCAAGAGCCGCGCCGGTGAGAGCGGGATCCCCTCCCGGTGCGGCAGCCGGGCCCAGAGGAGCGGCAGGTCGAGGTCGAGCCGAATGATCCGCCGCACGACCCGGGGAGCGGCGAACACCGCCTCGGGGACGGCCGCCCGCAGCGACTGCTCGATGGCGAGCACGTCGAACGGGGTTCCGGTCCGGTTGGACGACTCGATCATGAAGGCTGCCGAGCAAATTTTTACCAAACCGCAGCCGCTTCGGGAGCGACAACGTCGGCCGAGGCTTGCCGGAGAAAAACACGCCAGCCAGCAAATCTGGACATTATGGAGGACTTGCCAACTTTTGAGTCTGCAAAAGGGTGGCTGACACCGGATCTCGGGCCGACAAGCAGCGGCGGGCCACTTCAAACAGTGAACTTGAAATAGCCGCACCCGTATCGTATATCCGAGGGGTGAACGTCGCCAGAGATATCGCTCCTGTTCTTGGCCGGGCTGCTTCGCGGTTTCCCGCGATCACGCTGACGGGTCCGCGGCAAAGCGGCAAATCGACCCTCTGCAAGAAGGTTTTTCCGTCGCTTCCGGTCGCGAATCTGGAGGAGCCGGACGTGCGGGCATTTGCCACCGAAGATCCCCGCCGGTTTCTTGGCGGGTATCCGAATGGTGCCGTCCTCGATGAAGTGCAGCGCTGTCCCGCGCTGCTCTCCTACCTCCAGGGAATAATCGACGAAGCCCCGCGGCCCGGCCGGTGGGTCCTGACCGGATCGCACAATCTCGCGCTGCTTGAATCGGTCGGCCAATCCCTCGCTGGACGGACGGCGGTCGCCCACCTTCTGCCACTCACCCGCACGGAGGTGCGGCGATTCCCACGCTATCCGCGATCGATCGAGGAGGCCGTTCTGGCGGGAGGGTATCCCGCCATCTTTGATCGCAAACTCGCCCCAGCAGAGTGGCTCGCGGCCTACGTCGCGACCTACCTCGAACGGGATGTCCGCAGCATCAGTCGGGTGATCGATCTCATCTCGTTTCAGAGATTCGTGACCTTGTGCGCGGGCCGGACGGGACAACTCCTGAACCTCTCCGCCCTCGCTTCGGAAACGGGTGTTTCCCAGCCGACCGCAAAGGCCTGGCTCTCGATCCTGGAGGCGAGTTTCGTTGTTTTCCGGCTGCCGGCCTTTCACGCCGGCATCGTCAAGCGGCTCGTCAAGATGCCGAAACTGCACTTCTACGACACCGGGCTCGCCTGCTGGCTGCTCGGCATCCGCACGCCAGACCAACTCCAGACCCACCCGCTCCGCGGTCCGCTGTTCGAGACCTGGGTCGTGTCGGAGATCGTCAAGCATCGCACCAATCGCGGGGAGCCGGGCGGCCTGTTCTTCTATCGCGACCGGCATGGCACCGAAGCCGATCTGGTCATGCAGTCGGCCGATGGCCTGACCGTGATCGAAATGAAGGCATCCGCCACGATCACAACCGACATGCTGGCGGGCCCGGCCCGCGTGGCCGAGATCCTCGCGGCCACCGCCCCGGTGAAAGCGGTTGCGGTTCATGCCGGCGACTCGCGGCAAGACCGGACGGGAGTGTCGGCCATTCCCTGGGAATCGGTCCCCGAACTTTGCCGCTGATGCCCGATGATTCTGGCTCGACTGCCCCTCCCTGGTTTACCTACCGCCCACGATGCAACCGGGCCGTAAGGGGCGAGGCCACGAACTGATCGCGGTTCACTCTTGTGAGGTCAGCGGACGGGGTGGGATTCGAACCCACGAGCGACTTTCGCCGCTGCCGGTTTTCAAGACCGGTGCATTCAACCGCTCTGCCACCCGTCCGTATTTGCGGGCCGGCCGGCGGCCGGGCCGCCCGCAAGGAGAGTTTACACCCCGCCTGCGACGGCCCCGACCGGGAGCCTGATTTCCCGGCCCCGGCTGCGAGCGGCTTTGACTCGCGGCGGGCTTTTTTTTAGGCTCTCCAGTTTCCCCGACCAGTTCACCAAAGGCTCGCAATTCCCTATGGGCGGCATCAGCAACCGGATGAAAGAGATCAAGCGGCGTCGGCACCGCCGCAAGAAGCTCACGAAGCTCGAGACCAAGCTCAAGAAGGCCACCACCAGCGAGAAGCTCGTGATGGCTGAGAAGCTCCGCAAGATGACCACCGGATGCGAAGATCTCATCGTCCGGATGGGCCTCGAAGACCGGAAGCGGTAGGGCCGGCCGCACGAGTCGGAGCCAATGCCCCCGCCCGCTCAGCCCGCCTTCGTGAACACGAAGCCGTCCTGCACGAAATCGACTCGCACGCTGCTCCCCTCCGGGAAATGCCCGGCCAAGAGCTCGCGGGCCAGCTCGTTCTGGAGCTGCTGCTGGATCACCCGCTTGAGCGGCCGGGCCCCGTAGACCGGGTCGTAGCCCAGCCGGGCCACCTCGTCGAGGGCTCCCTCGGTGCATTCGAGCGTGATCCCCGCCTTGGCCGCCTGGCCGACGAGCCGGTTGATCTGGATCTCGACGATCCGGCGGATGTGCCGCTTGTCGAGCGGGTGGAAGATGATCGTCTCGTCGATCCGGTTCAAGAACTCGGGCAGGAACCGGGCCGAGAGCGCGTCTTTGACGGCGTCCCGCATCTCCTGCTCGCTGCCCCCCTCCTTGGTGATCTCCTGGATCACCTGGCTGCCGACATTGCTGGTCATCACCACGATCGTGTTGGTGAAGTCCACGGTGTGGCCGAGGCTGTCGGTCAGCCGGCCGTCGTCGAGCACCTGGAGGAGCACGTTGAACACGTCGCGGTGGGCCTTCTCCATCTCGTCGAGCAAGACCACCGAGTAGGGCCGGCGGCGGACCGCCTCGGTCAAGAGCCCCCCCTCCTCGTAGCCGACGTAGCCCGGGGGCGCCCCGATCAGCCGGGCGACGGTGTGCTTCTCCATGAACTCGCTCATGTCGATCCGCACCATCGCGTTCTCGTCGTCGAAGAGCACCTCGGCGAGCGCCTTGCAGAGCTCCGTCTTGCCCACGCCGGTGGGCCCGAGAAACAGAAACGAGCCGATCGGCCGGTTGGGGTCCTGAAGGCCGGCCCGGCTCCGGCGGACGGCGTCGCTGACCGCCTCGACCGCCTCCTCCTGGCCGACGACCCGCTGGTGGAGCCGGTCCTCAAGCACGAGCAGCTTGGCCCGCTCGCTCTCGACGAGCCGGGTGACCGGAATTCCCGTCCAGGCCGAGACGACCTCCGCGATCTCCTCCGGCCCCACGTCGCGGCGCAAGAGCCGCTTGGCGGGCCTGCCTGCCGCCTCCTTCGCCGATTCCGTGCCCTCGGCCTCGAGCCGGGCCGCGAGCGACTTCCGCTCGACGTCGAGCTCGTAGAGCCGCTGGTAGAGCGACTCTTCCACGAGTTGGCCCGCCGACTGCCGCTCCTTGATCTGGGCGCCGGCCCGCTCGAACTCGTGCTCCACCCGGTCAAGCTGCTGGCGGAGCTCCTGCACGCTTCCCACGCCGCTCTTCTCGGCCTCCCACTGCTCGCGGAGGCCCGCGAGCTTCCTGCGGAGCTCGGCCGACTCCTTCTCGATCTCGGCCAGCCGGTCCTGGGCGTGCTCTTCCGTCTCCTCGGCCAGCTGCCGGGCGGCGAGTTCCAACTGCACCAGCCGCCGCTGCACCTCGTCGATCTCGCTGGGCACGCTCTGGAGCTCCATCGCGATCCGGCTCGTGGCCTCGTCCATCAGGTCGATGGCCTTGTCGGGCAGAAACCGGTCGGCGATGTACCGCTGGGAGAGCTCGGCGGCCGCCACGAGGGCGGAATCCTTGATCTTGACTCCCTTGTGATGGGCCTCGTAGCGCGGCTTCAAGCCCCGCAGGATCGCGATCGTGTCCTCGACGGAGGGCTCGCCGACGAGCACCGGCTGAAACCGTCGCTCGAGGGCGGCATCTTTCTCGATGTGCTTGCGGTATTCGTCAAGCGTGGTGGCCCCGATGCACCGCAGCTCGCCGCGGGCCAAGGCCGGCTTGAGCAGGTTGGCGGCGTCGGAGCCCCCTTCGGCGGCCCCGGCCCCGATCACGGTATGCAGCTCGTCGATGAACAGGACCACGTTGCCGGCCGCCGCCTCGACCTCGCGGAGGATCGCCTTGAGCCGATCCTCGAACTCGCCCCGGTACTTGGTGCCGGCGATCAACGCACCGAGATCGAGCGCCAC
>CAYRNG010000267.1:0-9853 GCA_964425395.1 uncultured Candidatus Kuenenia sp.
ATCCCGGCCGCGTCGAGCTGGTGGCTGCCGAGCTCGGCCATCAGGCCGCCGCCGGTCCGCTGCCAGAGCCGCCAGCGGATCAGCTCCTCGAGCGGCGTCCGGGTCGAGCCGTCGGGCAGGGTCATCGAGGTGTAGCCGTGGGCGGCGGCATCGACTTGGGCGTCGAGCGCCTGGGCCTCGGCCTGGGCGATCCGTTTGCGAAGGGCGTCGATCTCGGAGGGCTTGGCCTTGTCGAGGGCCTTCTGCCAGCCGGCGAGCTGCTTGACGAGCACCTCGTCGCCTGGCAGCGGCGGCTTCCAGGAATCCTTGCCGGGAAGGTTGCCGCGGTGCCACTGGGCCCGAATCGAGTGGACGTCGCCGATCAGCCGGGCGGTGCCGATCGTATGGACGGCGTTGTCGTAGAGGATGCTGTAGTGCCGCTGGTGGCCGGTGGCCAGGATCTTGCCGGTCTCGCGGGAGACCCGGCCCATCTCCTTGCACTCCCCCACGCTGTGACCCATCAGCTTCTCGGTCAAAACATGCTTGCCGGCCCGCATCGCCTGGACGGACGCCACGGAGTGGAGGTGGAGCGGGAGGGCGATGATCACCGCCTCCACGTCGGGGTCGGCGAGCAGCTCTTCGTAGGCCTCGTAGACCTTGACCTGCTTGCGGGCCGAGTCTTCGCTGCCCCAGCCATACTTGGCCAACAGCCCGGGGCGAACCTTGGCGGCGTTCGGGCTCGAGGCGTCGCCGTGGAAGGCCCGGAAGCGGTTGTAGGGCCGGATGTCGGCGATCGCGACCACGCTGATGTAGTCGGGGTTGATGGCCCCGATCAACACGCTCCCCTCGTCGCCGGTGCCGATCACACCCACCCGGAGCGGGTCGCCCACGCTCTTGCCGTAGCCAAAGTAGAGCGAGCCCAGGCCGGCCCCCGCCGCCACGCCGGCCGTCACACCGGCCAGGAAGTCGCGGCGGGTGAGCCCCACTGCCTCGGCGAAGTTTTCCTTGCCGATCTTCTTCTGCTGCTCGCTCGTGTTCATGGAGTCACCTGAGGGGGCGGGAATTCAAAGCGCGGAGGTGGGAGAGGTTCAGGGAGCGCCGCTTGGCGACCTGCTCGAGCAGCAGCGGGCCAGGGGGCACCACCGCTCGAGCCAGGGCTTGAGGAAGTAATCCAGGCCGCTCCAGCCGCCGATCGGCAGGGCCGCGATTGCAAGCAGGGCGGCCATCTCCACCCACTGCGGGTAGGTGGCCTGGGCCCCCGGCACCCAGAAGGGCTGCGAGGCGACGACGCTCGCCAGGAAGATCGCAGCCCCGATGGCGTTAAACTTCGTGAACAAGCCGAGCACGAGGCAGCCGCCGATCGTGGCGAGCGACCAGCTCACGAACCGGTCGGCCTTCCAAAGCGGGCTCGGGGGCGTGGCCGCGGCCACCCGGCGGCGGGCCTCGGGGGCGAGGTCCGCGTCCCAGGCGGCCTCGAGCCGCCGGCCGATCGCGGTGGCGTCGGCCATCCAGCCGGAGGCTTGGCCGGCCAGCTCCCGCCGCTTCTTGGCCACCCGCTCCCGCTCGAAGGGCACCTCACGGGCCACGGGACGGGCGGCATTGTCGGCCAGCCGAGCCACCTCGAGCCGGTAGGCCACGAGGTCGGACCGGATGCCGGCCAGCCAGCCGGAAAGCTCCTTGCCGGCGGCCGCCAGCGACGCCTCGGCCTGCTCGCGGGCCTCCGCAGCCAGCGGGGCGGCCTTGATCCGCTCAGCGAGCCGGTTCTGCCAGCCGGCGGTGACGCTCTTCTCCCAGGCCGCGATCGCCTCGTCGGCCGGGCGGCGGTCGGCGGCCCCGAGCGTGGCCGACCAGTCGCCCGTCTCGGGCAAGAGGGCCTGATACGAGGCGGCCAGCGGGCCGACAGCAGCCTTGCGGAAGGGAACGCTCGACCAGTACGGGTCCCGGAGATGGCTCGTGCCCTCCAGGAAGAAGTGGAGGCCGATCACGATCCTCAGAAATGCGAGCGCGGCGAGGGCGAGGATCGTGGAACGCATGGGGGCCGTGGCCGGGGGTGAGGGAGCCTTATGAAATTTGAACCTCCCCGCCGCCCGGCGGCAAGCCCCGGGTTGGCTTGTAGGCCCGGGCCGCCGGCACGGGCTATTCGGGGCGGCGTTGGCTGGCGGGGCGGGATAGTCCGTCACGGCGTGACGGACCTACAGACGGCCCGCTTGCCAGAACCCTCCCCGGGCTGCGACAACCTTGGGGGCATGCGGATCGTTCTCTGCTATCCTGTCGAACCCCGGCACGTCGCCGCCATCCAGTCCGTCGCTCCCCAGGCGGAGATCCTGGACGCCGGCCAGGAGCGGGTCGCCGCCGAGCTCCCGGCCGCCGACATCTTCTGCGGCCACCCCAAAGTGCCCGTGCCCTGGGAAGAGGTCGTGGCCAGGGGCCGGCTCCGCTGGATCCAGTCGTCGGCCGCCGGCCTCGACCACTGCCTCGTGCCGCCGGTCGTGAGCTCAGGCGTCATCGTCACGAGCGCCTCCGGCGTGCTCGCCGACCAGGTGGCCGAGCATGCCCTCGGCCTGGCGATCGCCTGCACCCGGCGGCTGCCCTTGTTTCTCGACCAGCAGGCCCGCCGCGAGTTTGTCCGCCGGCCCACCCGCGACCTGACCGGGGCCACAGTGGGGATCGTCGGCCTGGGAGGCGTCGGCCGCCGGCTGGCCGAGGTGCTCAGGCCCTTCCGCGTGCGAATCCTGGCGACCGACTGGTTTCCGATTCGCCGGCCCGAGGGCGTCGAGTTTCTCGGGCCCCCGTCGGCCCTGCCCGAGGTGCTGGCCGCCGCCGACGTGGTCTTCCTTTGTGCTCCGCTCACGGAACACACCCGCGGCATGATCGACGCGGCCGCCCTGGCCCGGATGAAGCCTGGTTCGATCCTCGTGAACGTGGCCCGCGGGCCGCTGGTGGACGAGGCCGCCCTGGCCGCCGCCCTCTCGAGCGGCCACCTCGATTCGGCCGCCCTCGACGTCACGCCCCAGGAGCCGCCCCCGGCCACAAGCCCCCTCTGGACGGCCCCCGGGCTGATCATCACGCCCCACGTCGCCGGCCAGAGCGGCCGCCGAATCGATGCGATGACCGAATTTTTCTGCGACAATTTGCGAAGGTATCTTGAAGGCAGGCCGCTGGTGAACCTGGTGGACAAGTCGCTCGGTTTTCCCGAGCCGCCGCCAGACCCGCCGCAGCCCGCCGCCGGGGCGGCCACGAGCAAGGACAGGCGACAGCCATGAGCACCACCATTCTTCGCGAGGAGCGGCCCACGATTCCCGCCGCGGGCGACGTGGGCGGGAGCGCCTGCCCTGAGGAGCTGCTCGCCCGCTACACCGAGATCCTCGGCTCGGGCCGGCTCAACTGGACCGAGTATCACTCGCTCTCCCGGCGGCTCGGGGCCGGCGGCCAGGGCGTGGTTTACCTGACCAACCGGCGGGGGGCTGGCAACTTCACGCTGCCGGTGGCCCTCAAGATCTTCTCGCCCGAGCGGTATGAGACCGAGAGCCTCTACATGGAGGCCATGGACCGGGTCGCCTCGGTGGCCGCCCGCGTGGCCCTGATCCAGCAAGACAACCTCCTCGACGTCCAGAACTTCGTCGAGCAGCGGCGGATCCGGATCATGGAGATGGAGTGGATCGACGGCTACGACCTCTCCCGGCTCCTGGCCCCCGAACTCCTTGTAGAGACGAGGGCCAACGTCAGCGATGACCGCTGGTGTTACCTCAACAATGTCTGCGTGACGGCCGGCCCGCGGCAGTCGCGGCTCAAGCCGGGGGTGGCGATCGCGATCGTGCGGGAGTGCCTGGCCGCCCTGGCCGCCCTCCACCGAGAGGGGATCGTGCACGGCGACGTGAAGACGTCCAACATCATGGTCAAGCGGACTGGCAACGCGAAGATGATCGATATCGGCTCAGCCCATGCCATCGACGACCTCCCCCCGAGCCGCACCTGCACTCCGGCCTACGCCGCCCCGGAGGTGCTCGAGGGCCGCGACAACTCCCCCCGCAGCGACCTGGCGAGCCTCGGCTACGTGCTCATCGAGATGCTCTCCGGCCAGCCCCCGTTCGCGGGCCTGAAGTCGTTCCGCGATCTGCTTGAGGCCAAGCGGTCGCTCGTCCACCGGCTGCCGCAGGTGCTGCCCACCGAGGTGACCTGCAACGAGCTGCTGATGGACTTCTGCCGCGGGATGATCGCCCCCGATCCCGCCCGCCGGTTTCCCAGCGCCGAAGACGCCGACCACACCAAGGGGGGCGCGGCCAGCTTCCACCGCCAGCTGATCGTGGGGGGCCTGGCCAGCGAATACGAAAACGAACTCCGGGCCTGGCTTGACGAGCTGGAGTGAGCCCACGATCACTTGAGCCGGCGGTAGATCCGCCGGATCAACGCCGTCGTGGCCCGGGGGGCGAGCCGCTTGAACCGCCAGGCCCAGCGGGCCCGCCGGCCGAGCACCACGTACCGCCGGTCGCGGTGGACGGCCCAGAGCACCCGCTCCGCCACGCGGTCGCTCGTCCAGCGGGCGGCGGTCATTCGCCGCTCGGCCTCCCGCCGCTCGAGGTCGCTCGTGAAGTGCCAGGAGCCGAGCAGGCCCGAGCGGAAGAAGCCGGGGCAGACGACCGTCACACCCGGCCGGCCCCGGTCGCACTCGGCGGCGATCGCCTCCGAGAGGGCCACCACGCCCGCCTTGCTCGCCGAGTAGGCGGCCATCGAGGGAGGCGCGAGCACGCCCGCGATCGAGGCCACGTTCACCAGGTGCGACCGGCCGCCGGCCCGCAGCCAGGGGAGGAACGTCTCGCAGCCCAGGGCGGTGCCCCAGAGATTGGTGTCGAGCACCCGCCGCCACTGCTCGGCTGGCAGCCGGCCCACCTCGCCAGTGGCGCCCACCCCGGCGGCGTTGACGAGCAGCCCGAGCGCGGGCCACTCAGTCCGCAGGCGGTCGTGCAGCGATCGCCAGAGGGCCGCCTCGCGGACGTCGCCGGCAATGGCGAGCACGCCGCCCGGCAGGGGCTGCCGGGCGAGGGCCGGCTCGAGATCGACCGCCGCGATCTGCCAGCCAGCCGCGGCCAGCCGGTCCACGATCGCCCGCCCAAGGCCGCTGGCCGCGCCGGTGACAAGGGCGGTGGCGGGGAGGTGCACGCGAGCGGGCTCGGGCCTGAGGCAGGGTGGCGACGGGCCCGCAGCCGGAGCGGATCCGGCGGCGGGCGGGTGGAAAGCGAGGGTGACGGGACTCGAACCCGCGGCCTCCAACGTGACAGGCTGGCGCTCTAACCAACTGAGCTACACCCCCGGATGCCGGCCGCAGCCGGCCTCGGGTGTTCCACCGTGGCCGGAGAAAGTATACCGCCCGCCCGTCCCGCGCGAAGCGGCCGTTTTGTAGGTCCGTCACGCCGTGCCGCTTCAAGGAGCTCGTGCCGGCGGCCCGAGCCTACAAACCGTGTAGGTCCGTCACGCCGTGACGGACGATCCAGTCGGCGCCGCCCTTCCCGCGTCAGAAAATCCCGCGGCTCGGATCGAAGCCCTTCCGCTCCGCCACCGCCAGGTCTTGCTCAGCCTGGCCGACGAGGCCCAGGCCGCGGCAGGCGAGGCTGCGGTGGTGGTGCATCACCGCCAGGGCATGGTCGGCCGAGCGAACCCGGTAGGCCAGCTCGCCGGGATCGACGTGGCCGGCCAGCATCAACAGCCGGCGGCGATCGTTCTGGGCCGAGTCGATCGCCAGGTTGAGGTCGTCGATCGCCTCCTGCTGCCTGCCGAGGAGGTGGAGGATGTAGCCCCGGGTGTCGAGAAACTCGGGGCTCTCGCCCCCCGCTTCGGCGAGGGCCCGCTGGATGTCGCCCAGGGCGGCCTCGAGGTCGCGGCCCAGCAGGGCCCGGATGTAGGCCCTGTGATTGAGGGCCTCGGGGTCGTCCGGTCCCGCCAGATCGACGGCGGCCTGGGCGGCGGTGAGGGCGGCTTCGGCATCGCCGATCACGACCAGGGCCAGGGCCCGCACCCGGTGCGGCTGGACGGCCGTGGGAGCGGCGGCGGCGGCGAGTTCCGCATCGGCGAGCCCGCCGGTCGCGTCGCGGTTTTCGATCCGGAGCATCGCCCGCCAGCAGAGCAGCCGGCTGCGTGCCAGGGCCGCAGCCTCAGGCGGACCGGCCCAGTTGATGGCCCGGCTCAGGTCGCCGATGGCGGCGGCCAGCGAGCCGCGGCCCTCGCGGGCGATGGCCCGCTCGAGCGACCACTGCACCACGGCCTCGCGGATGGCCGGCATCATCGCCGGACCGATCACGGCCGGCCCGATCATGCCGAGGAACACCGCTGCCAAAAAGAGCCGCTTGCCCGGTCCGGCTGAGCGGCGACGGCCACGGGGGGGCCGGGGCAGGCCGCCGCTGCCGTCGTGGTCGTCGGGCAGCGGGTCGAATTCGGGCGGGATCGGAAAGCCGAGGCTGTCGTATTGCATGGCGGCGGCCCCAAGGACCTGGAAGCGGCGACCGGCCTGTCAGGGGCTGATCTCCAAAACCAAGTGTACGCCCCCCGGCCGGCGGCGACACCTCTCGGCCGCTGGTTTGACGCCGACGGCCGGGGGGCGTAGCCTGCCCGAATTCACCCGCGGAGGCACCGCCATGCCACTCTTCGAGATCGAGACCAGTGCCCACATCATCATTTCCTGGGCCGCCGACGAGAAGGCCGCCGGAGCGGTCGTGCAGGATGCCTATCCCGGCGAGGAGATCGTGCGGCTCACGCGGCGGCCCCGCGATACCTGGGTGATCTCCAAGTCGGCCCTCGGCCTGACCGACTCCCGGGTCGATCCCTGCCACACCGCCCGCGAGTGCCTCTCCAAGGCGGCCGGCGACAAGGTGCACGCGATCCGGCTCTACATGCACGAGACCGGCGACGACCTCGACCGGGCCCGCAAGGTCATCGAGTCGAACATGGTCATGGGCTGGTAAGCCGCACGAACAACAGGGCCAGCCCCGCCAGCACCGCCCCGGCCCCGAGCCAGGAGGCGTCGAGCGGGGCGGGCTGCTCGTGGAGCACGAGGGCCACGAGCTGATTGGGCGTGCCCAGGCCGCCGTTGTCGGCCACCGCCAGGAGGGCCCGGCCCCCGGCGGCCAACTCCGGCCCCAGGCAGAGCCCTTCGACGTTGCAGCCGAGCGTATCGTGCCAGACCCGCTCCTTCGTCAGCTGGAGGTCGGCCCGGGTGTCGAGGCCGCCGGGCAGGTCGGCCACGTCGGTGGCCGCGGCGGCAGCCACGAGATAGATCCGCTTCTCGAAGGGGGGCAGCCCCGGAGCCCCCGACCGCTCGAGCACGAGCAGTCGGTCGTCGCCGAGGGCGACCATGGCCACGACGCCGGAGAGCGGTTCGCCCGCGAAGATCCGCACGAACCGGTGGGGCGGATCGACGGCGTAGGCGAACTGCCGGGTCGCGTCGGAGCCCGGGGCCTTTCCGTCGGCGGCCGGCACCGGGATCCGGGCCAGGCGGACGACCGTGCCGGCGTCGCTGGTCGCCGGCGGACCGTCGGCCGGCACCGCCTCTTCCGTGGCTGTCCAAATCAGGTCGCCCTTGGGATCGACGGCCAGAGCCTCGAGCCCCCGGTTGGGCCGTCTGGTCTTCATGATCTCGGGGATCGGCACGATTCCCAGGAGCCTGCCGGAGCTGAGCTCAATCGCCCGGATCGCCGGGGTCGTCTCCTCGCAGACCAGCAGGCACCGGCCGGGAACGGCCTCGCCGCGGGCCCGGCGGCGGGCCGCGATCCTGTCGGCCAAGGGCTCGGGGCAGGGGGCGAGGTCTTCGTAGTCGAGGCTTCGGCCGAGGACCACGATTTCGAGGTCGGTCACCTTGTCGGGCACACCCCGCGGCGAGAGCGTGATCCGCAGGAGCAGGAGCCGGTCGCTGTTGTCCATGATCGCCGCGTAGCGATCCTCGCCCAGCCAGGTGATCCCGCTGAGGCCGGTGATCGGCAGGTCGCGGCCGTCGGGGCCGGGGGCCACGTCGGGCAGGATGAGCGTGCCGGCGAGCGTGATCCGCGGCAGCGGCGGCGGGGCCGCGTCGTCAGCGGAAGCCCGGGGGCCGCCCAAGAGGGCCACGAGCAGCACGATCGCAAACAGGGGGCGGGGGCCACGCATGCCCCGAATGTAGCACCGCTACAGCCCGTGTCGCTTGGAGGCCGGTGCCGCCCTGTAGGCCCGTGCCGCCGGCACGGGCTATCCGCCCTGCTCAAGGCGTTCCAAAAGCTCATGCCGGCGGCCTGAGCCTACAAGGCGTTCCAAAAGCTCATGCCGGCGGCCTGAGCGTCCTACTGCCCGGTGAAGCCGACCGGCTGCACGCCGCCGGCCGCCTCCTGGCCATCGAGCAGCTGCCGGGCGGGGCGGTAGCTCGAGGTGCCGCCCGGCCGGTAGCCCGGATCGGGCCGGCGGGTGGGCGGGGGGAGCGTGCCGGGGAGGGCGGGATTGGCCGGCGGTGCCTCGGCGGCGGGCGGGCTGGCCGGCGGCTGCTCCTGCCCGGTCGGCTGGCCGGACGGCGGCTGGGCCGCAAAAGGCTCGATGGCCGGCTGGCTCGGCGGTGGCTGGAAGCCGCCTGCTTCGGGCGGCGGCGCCGACCGAAAGCCCCCGCCGCCAAACCGGCTCCCTGTGGCAGCGCCGTAGCGGGAGCTCGAGTCGTCGGCCGGCGGGGTCGCGACGTCGGCCAGCGGCGACTGGGAAGGGGGCGTGGCGGCCCAGCCCGAGGTGCGGGCGTCGGCCATCCGCTCGCTGGCGAGTGAACCGGGGGCTGTCGCGGCCGGAGGCGCGGCGGCTTCGAAGCTCGGGGCCGATGCCAGGCCGGCGGTGACGGATGCAGCGGGATCGACGGCCTGTCCTCCAGGAGCTGCCGGCGGCGTGAGGGCGGCATAGGGTCCGACCTGGGGTGCGATCCCGCCCGCCGCGGGCTGGCTGGCGGCGGGTGGCTGAGCGGGCGGCGGGGTGGCGGCCTGGGCGGTCGGCGGCGGGGTCGAGCCGTAGGTGACTGCCGTTGGCGCGGCCAGGGGGGCTGCCGCCTGGTCGGTCTTCGGAGCGTCGGAGAGCGCATAGCCCTCCGGAGTGTTTGTCGTCGGGTAGGGCTTGGCGGTCTCCGACGGCTTGGGCACGCCCCCATTGAAGGCAGGCGCCGAGCCCAGGGACGAGGCCGCCGGGCTGCCGCCCAGCCAGGAGGGGCGGGCGGCCCAGGAGCTCGACTTGCAGCCGGAGGCCGCGGCGATCAGGACGGCGACGGCCGCCAGGCCCCGCTGACCGGGAAACACCTGCCGCTTCTGCCGAATCACCACCATAGCCACACTCCTCCGCGAACACCGGGAACGAAACCACCGCCTGTGCGGGGCAGGAAATAGGGAGCCGGCCCCCGACGCGTCAACGGCAAACAAGCGGGCCCGCGGCGGTGGCCGCGGGCCCGGTGGAGACGAGGGGGTTTGGGAAGGCCGGGCGAGGGCTCACCGCTTGGCGGCGGCGAACCGCTTGCCGATCGCGTCCCAGTCCACGACGTCGTAGAAGGCCGAGACATAGTCGGCCCGGCGGTTTTGGTAGAGCAGGTAATAGGCATGCTCCCAGACGTCGAGGCCGAGCAGGGGCATGTTGCCGTGCATGATCGGGCTGTCCTGGTTGGCCGTGCTCTCGATCAGGAGCTTGCCCTGGGGGTCGAGGGAGAGCCAGGCCCAGCCGCTGCCGAACCGCTTCATGGCGGCGTCGCTGAAACCCGTCTTGAAGTTCTCGAAGCTGCCGAACACGCTCCGCATCGCCTCGCCGAGGTGGCCCGCCGGCTCGCCTCCCTTGCCCTTGCCGAGCGACTCCCAGAACAGGGTGTGGTTGGCATGGCCGCCACCGTTGTTGCGGACGGCCG
>CAYRNG010000268.1:0-11050 GCA_964425395.1 uncultured Candidatus Kuenenia sp.
CATCACGGGACGCGGGTTCGACTCCCGCCGCCTCCAGTTTTACGCCCGGCGGGGCATCCATAACGCCTGCTCTCCCCACTGATATCGCGGCCTCGTAGCGGCGGGATTCTATCCCGCCGGCCAGTTGACGACGCCCCTACGTAGCGGCGGGATTATTATCCCGCCGGCCAGTTGACGACGCCCTTCCGATACCGCCGTCTCCGGCTGGCATCGCCGCGCTGCCCGCAGGGTTAAAAACCCGCGGCTACGTTTCGCCGTTCGGCCCGATTCGCAGGTTGAAAACCTACGCCACGTGGGGCCGCCCGCAGGGTTGCCGTCGGTTCACGGGCTTGCCCCACTTGCCCGATAGGCTCGACGCGGGCTTTCGTCACCACCCGACCGCGGACAAGCCGAATAGGGACTACCGAGGTTTGGCGGCGGACATCCCGCGCATCGGTGCTTGTCAACAGGCGGAGCCAAGCATGGAAATCGCGGTCATTGTTTCGACATTCGAGCGGCCCGGCCACCTGGAGCGGTGCCTGGCATCGCTCGAGGCCCAGCAGGGCGTAGACGGGCTCTTCGAGGTGGTCGTCACCGACGACGGCTCCCGCGATGACACCCTCCGGCTGATCACTGCCGCGGCCCGGCATGTCCCCTTCCCGCTCACCTTCACGACCCACCAGCACGACGGCTTCCGGCTCTCGCAGTGCCGCAACGAGGGCGTGGCCGCCTCGACCGCGGCCTACATTCTGTTTACCGACGGCGATTGCATCCTGCCGCCGGATCACCTCCGGATCCATCTGGCCGCCCGCCGGCCAGGACGGATCGTGGCGGGCGACTTTCTGCGGCTCGACAAGGAAGCCAGCGACGCGGTCGATGCCGCCAGCCTGCGGGCCGGACGGTTTCCGGCCCTGCCTCCAGCCGGCGAGCGGCTCCGGCTTGCACTCAAGGGGCTGCGGGCCAAAGTCTACGAGACCTGCCGCACGCCGCACCGGCCCCGGCTCTCGGGCAACGACATCGGCCTCTGGCGGCGAGACTACGAGCGGGTCAACGGGTTCGATGAACAGTACGTGGGCTGGGGCCTCGAAGACCACGACCTCCAGGTGCGGCTCGAGCGACTCGGCCTCCGGGCCTGGTCGATCCTGCTCAAGACGGCGCCGGTGCACCTCTGGCACCCGCCGGCTCCGAGCTTTGTCCGCAACAACGTGGGCACGCCCAACGGCGACTACTTCGCGGCCCTCGACAGCCGGTCCACCTTCTGCACCGACGGTCTCACGAAGCCAGTGGACGTGCCGGCCCTGCTGCCGATCCGGCCGGGCGTTCAGGAGCCGGCCCGGCGGGCCGCATAGGCGATGCGACTCTTTCCCCGCGATCGCCCCCGGTCCCGGCGGCCGATCGACATCTCCGCACCACGGGCTGCCAGCCGCTGCGGCCGGCACCGGGCGGAGGCGGTCGTAGATGGCCGCCGCGTCTGGTTTGCCTCCGACGACGCGTCCCTCGCCCCCGCGGCCGAGGCCTTCGGCGGGGCCCTGCTCGTGCCCGCCCTCGAGGCCGGCCGGCCGCTGCGGCTGGCCGGCTCCATCTGCCCGACCTGGGCGGCCAACTTCCAGCAGCTCGCCGACACCTTCGGCGACCTCTGGTATCCCCACCCGCCGCGGCCGCTGGTCGTGCCAGGGGATGGGGTACCAGAGTGCGGGCCGGATTCGCCGGTTAAAAACCTACCCCACGGGGATGGCTCGGCGAGCCCGGCGCGGACCGCGCTCTGCTTCTCCGGGGGCGTCGATGCCTTCCACGCCCTCCTGGCAGGCGGCCGCCCCATCGACACGCTCGTCTACGTCGTGGGCTACGACGTCAAGCTCCGCGACCGCCGCCGGGGGGCCGCCGTCAGCCGGCTGGTTCGCGACGTGGCCGCTCACATGGGCTGCCAGAGCGTCGTCATGTCCACGAACCTCCGCCAGCATCCGCTCCTCAAGGCCACCCCCTGGGTGCGATCGTATGCCGGCCCGCTGGCCGCGATCGGTCACCTGCTCGCCGACCGGGTGGGCCGGCTGCTCATCGCCAGCGACGGCCTGGCCTTCGTGCACTCAGAAGTGAGCTCACGGCCCGATACCGACCCGCTCTTCGGCTCGGCCCGACTGGCGATCGAGCACCTGGCGGCACACGTGACGCGGTTTGAGAAGATCGCGGCGATCGCCGCCGAGCCGCTCGTGCAGCAGCACCTCCGGGTCTGCTGGCAGACCGGGAGCTACGGCGCCAACTGCGGCCGCTGCGAGAAGTGCGTCCGCACGATGCTGGCCATCGATGCCTGCGGCCGCCTGGGAACGTTTGCCGGCTTCAATCACGGCCGGAGCCTGGAGGCGGCAATCGATCGCCTGCCGGGCGTGAATGCCATCACCGAGTCGTTCTACCGCGACCTGTTGGGCCGCGGGCTGTCGGCCGGCCCGACGGCGGCCGTCCGCCGGCTGCTGGCGCGGTCGGGGGTCCGGCCGGAGCGCGAGCATCGGACGGCGGGCCGCCGGAATCGGCCGAGCGTGCGGCATCGGCTGCTTTCGCCGGCGGCATTCACCCAGGTCTGCATGCCGCTGGTGGGCCGCCGCGTGGGCTACGTGCGGCCCGAGGGCAATGTGGGCGACGCTCTGATCGAGGCGGGCATGATCCAGCTGTTCGCCGAATACGGGATCCGCTGGCAGCTCGTCACGCCGGCCGTGCCGGGCGAGACCGACGGCCTCGACCTGCTCGTCTTCGGCGGTGGCGGCAACATGGGCACTCGCTACCCCGGCAACCACGCGCTCCGCACCCAGGCCCTGGCCACCGGCCTGCCGGTGGTGATCCTGCCGCAGTCGTTTACCGGCCCCGAAGACCGCCCCTTCGCGGAGGTGTTCGTTCGCGAGCAGGGCAGCCTCGCCGTCCGGCCCGACGGCATCCTCGCCCCCGACCTGGCCCTCGGCCTGGCGACGGCCCGGCCGCTGCGGCCCGCTCGCGACCTGGGGGTGTTTCTCCGCCGCGATCAGGAGCGGACCGGCCGCAAGCCGCTCTTCACCCGCGATCCGGTGCGGCTGTTTCGCGATCCCTTCGCCTACCTCGCCTTCGCGGCCCGGCACCGCCGGATCGTGACCGACCGGCTCCACTTCGCCATCGCCGGCCTCCACGCCGGCCGCGACGTTACGCTCGTGGCCAACGACTACCACAAGAACCGCTCGCTCCACGAGACCTGGCTGGCCGATCTCGGCTGCCGCTTCGCCGCCACCCCCGGCGAGGCCCTCAGCCGCCGCGCCGCCTGACCCCAGCCCCTATGGCCCACCTCGCCCTCCTGCTCGAGGCCGACCCGGCCCGCCGGGAGCGGTTCGCCGCTCGCCTGCAACGACTGTTTGCCTCCCTGCCCGCCGTCCGGATCGGCACGGCCTCGGCCGGTGATCTCATCTGCGTCTGGGCGGCCGGGCCGACGGCCCCGCTCGACGTGCAGGCCGACGGCGACAGCCTCGCCCTGCTCATCGGCTACGCCGTGGACGACGCCGGCCGCTGGCTGACCGCCCGCGAACTGGCCGCCGCCTGGCTGGCCCCCGCCGGCCCGCGGACCGCCCACGACGGCTACCACGTTGCCGTGGCGGCCGATCCGGCCCGCGGCCTGGCGGTGGGCGTCGATCCGCTGGGCATGTTCCCGCTCTATCATGCCGCGCTTGCCGGCGGCGGCTCGCTGGTGGCCACGACGCCGGCCGCCTTCTGCTGCCATCCCGACTTCCAGCCCCGCCTCGACCGCACGGGCCTGGCCGGCATCCTTCTGGCCCACGGCCTGCTGGACAACCGGCCGCTGCTGGACGGCACGCGGCGGCTGGCGGCCGGCCATCGGCTGCGAGCCCGGCCGGGCGGCAGCCCGGAGGAAGAGCTGATCTTCGACCTCGCGGGGCTACCGTCGCCGGCCGATGAAACTCTCCTCGACGCCCAGGTGCACGTCGGTGACCTCCTGCTCGACACGCTTCGCCGCCACCGGCCGCCCGGCGACGACAGCCTGATCATGCTCTCCGGCGGCCTCGACTCGCGGCTCGTGGCCGGCTGCCTGGCCGAGAGCGGCATCGCCACCCGGGCGGTCTCGTTCGGTCGGCCCGCCGACTACGAGGTGCGGGCCGCCCGACAGGTCGCCGCTCAAGTCGGCATGCCGCACGAGGTCGTCTCCACCGAGGAGCTGAGCCAGGAGATGTTTCTGGCCGCCGCCCGCCGGGCGGTGCGGTTCAGCCACCTCTCGAGCGGGCCCGGCGGCGACGACTTCGCCGCCGGCCTGCGGATGGCCGCGCGGGGCGAGCGGTTTCTGTGGTCGGGCATCCCCTTCGACTGGGTGTTCGAGCCGATCAGCCGGCTCAGTGGCTACGACGCCGCCACCGACAGCTGGTCGTTCGATCGCCTGCTGGGAGCGGTGAACCTGTGGGGCGTGTCGGGCGAGCGGTTGCCCGGCCTCTTGGGGGCGGATGGCCAGGACCGCTGCCGGGAGGTCGTGGAGCGGATGCGGGCAGTCTGCCTGGGAGGGCCCTTGCCCCCGCAGCGGCAGTCGGCCCTCGTCCGCTGGGACCAGCGGGTTCGCAATCATCTGGCCGAGGCTCTCCACCTCACCTCGTTCACCGCCTGGCCGCTCACTCCCGCAACCGACCGGCGGTTCTTTTCCGCGATCTTCAGCCTGCCGGTGGCCACCACTGCCGACCGGCGGCTCGAGAAGGCGATCCTGCTCGAACGGCGGCCCGACCTGGCGGCGATCCCGCTCGATGCCAACTCATTTCAGTTCGAGCCGCTGGCTGCGGGCCCCCGATGCGAGATGCGAGGGGCGGCCCGCTCGCTCGGCCGCCGGCTGCGGCGGGCCGTGCAGCCCTGGTGGCCGGGGGCCGACCCCCGTCGCTACGAGCGGCTGTTCAACGTCGATCATCCCCGCTGGCTGGCTGTGCGGCGGGCCGTCGAGCCGCTGCGGCCGCTGCTCCACGAGCATCTCGATGCCGGTGCGCTCGCCGCCGTGCTGCCGCCCGCCGGCCGCCGGCTCCGGTCCCGCACGGCCGTCAAGTCGGGCGGCGCGGTCCGGCTGCTCTGCGGCCTGGCGCTGCTGCTCGACGAGCTCGAGCAGCGGGAAGCCGCCGGCCGGTAGGCGCGGCGTTTCCCATGCCGCCGGCCAGTGCCGCCGGCCTACCCGAACCAGCCGAGGTGCAGCGGCTCGAGGGCCGCGGCGATCGCGTCGACATGCTCGTCGTGGAGCAGCCGGCGGAGCATCACCTCGCCCGCCCGGTCGAACTCCGGCATCACCTCGAGCACCGTGAAGCCCAGCCGGCGGGCGGCGTCGAGGTCGCCCCGCTCGCAGGCCAGCACCATCCGGAGGACCAAGGAGAAGGGGTCGGTCCGGACCAGAATCCGGGACAGAGCTCGCTGCATCGCATCGAGGTCGCCCCGCAGAAACCCGCACAGGGCCGCGTGGTGGCAATACCAATAGAGTGGCTGCGGGGACCGGGCCAGGCACTCCGTGAGCCGGGCCTCGCCGCGATCGAGGTCGATCTTGGCGACCGTCATCAGGCTGCCCAGCACGCCTGCAAACGAGGGGCTCCCCGAGCGACCGTCGAGCGACCGGCAGATCCCCTCCACCGCCAGCGGCTCGCGGCCGACCCAGAGGGCGAAGCCGCGGTGCACCTGCACCCAGGGATCGGCCGGGGCCAGGCTGACGGCCCGCTCCGCCAATTCCAGGATCTCGCGGGGGTAGGCGGCCCGAGGATCGGGGTCGGCGAGGTGCGTGGCCAGCTGCATCATCGAGGCATGCATCAGGGCCACCGGCGAATCAGGCAGCTCCGCGGCCAGCGCGGCGGCCGCCGTCGCGGCCCGTTCCAGGTCGGCAGGGTCGCCGGTCATCAGGAACCGCCAGGCAGCGAGCTTCGTGTCGTGGGCCGAGAGGCACTCCGGCCGGCTGGCGGCCGTGAGCCGCATGCCCTCGCAGGCGATCACACCCGTCTCGTCGGCGAGGGCGTCGATGGAGGCGGTCAGTTCCGGCAGGCCGCCGAGCGGCAGCTGGCCGGTGGCGGTGAGCGAGCAGGAAAAGCCCCGAGCCCAGAGCTGCTGGCCGGTGCCCCGCTCGAGCAGCCGCAGCGATACGCGGGCGGCCTGGGGCTCCGAGCGGACGGTGCCCAGGAGCACGAAGTCGGCATCGACCCGGCTCGTGCCCTCGATCACCGCCGCCGTCGCGTCGGCCGGCAACGGACCGCTGACCGCCAGGCCCTGGTAGGGGCCGAGGGCCACGATGCACTCCCGCGTCAGGGCCGCCGGCAGCCAGGCCTGCTCCGGACCGATGGCGAGCTCCTCGAACTCCGCCACCGCCAGCAGGGCCCGGTCGCGGGCCCGCGGGGAGACCGCCGGCGCGGCGGGCGGCGGCGGCCGGAAGCGAAGCCGGTAGTTTCGCTTCGGCACCTCCACCCGGAGAGGATCCTCCCGGCCCTCGCCGGCGTAGTATTCCTCGAGGTGTTTCCGGAGCCGCCCGATCTGCATCCGGGCCGAGACGATGGCCGTGCCACCGGCCCCGGCGTCGCTGCCGAGCGCCTGCTCGGCGACGATCCGCTGGCCAATCGACTCGGTCTCGCCGGCCAGGGTCTGCTGGGTGAGGAACTGGAGCAGGCGGGTGAGCTTGGGGGCGGCCCGGAAAATGCCGCTGTCACAGATCCGCTCGACGTGGTCGCGGATCAGCTCGGGCGAAAATCGCTCCATGCCGCACACCATTTATTGGGGACTCCACCGCGCTGCCGGGCGGTCAGGAGCCCCCGAGGGATTGCCTAGCCTTGCCGATAGGATAGACAGGCTTTGGGAAAAGCCCAGTCGGGGCCGCGATCGCGGCCCGGCCCGCCCTGGATGTGCTTGCAAAATGGGGCCGCTGGGACTCGAACCCAGGACCAACGGATTAAAAGTCCGATGCTCTACCGACTGAGCTACAGCCCCGATTCCATCCTAACGCGGCCAGAGCGGGGAGCAATCCGCGGCCGCGTGGCGGCGGGAGAAGGCCGTCTGGCGGGCGGAACCCACAGGGCCCGCCGGCGGGGCCGGGAAGAAAGTGCCCGAGAGAGGACTTGAACCTCCACCCAGTTACCTGGACAAGAACCTGAATCTTGCGCGTCTGCCAATTCCGCCACTCGGGCGAGTGGTGCCGCGGGGGGCTTGAGGCCCACCGGACGACTTTGATGCTACCAGCGGCCGGCGGATATACAACTGGCCGCCGCCGGTCCGCGGCACTTCCTCCGGCCTTTTTTCAATGACACTCTCCGCCCTCGTCGTCATCCCCGCTCGACTTTCCAGCACCCGCCTGCCTCGCAAGATGCTCCTGGCCGAAACCGGCCGGACCCTGGTCGAGCACACCTGGCGAAACGCGGCCGCCGCCCGCGGGGTGGGCCGGGTGGTGGTGGCCACCGACTCCGACGAGATCGCCGCGGCCGTCCGGGGCTTCGGGGGGGAGGTGGTGATGACCTCGCCGGAGGCCACGAGCGGCACTGCCCGGATCGTCGAGGCCCTCGGCCGGCTGCCGGCGGCCGAGGTGATCGTGAACGTGCAGGGGGACGAGCCCGAACTGCCGGCCACGGCGATCGAGGCGGCCATCGACCTGCTCGCCCGCTGCCCGGAGGCGGGCGTCTCGACGGTCGTGGCCCCGCTCCGGCGGCGGGAGGATCTCGACGACCCGGCCGCGGTCAAGGCGGTGCTCACCCCCTGGCGGCAGCCGGGGGGCGGGGCAGAGCCGGCCTCTTGGCGGGCGATCTACTTCAGCCGCGCCCCCGTGCCCTGGGCCCGCGACTGGAGCGACAGCATGCTCGCGGCCGAGCCGCCCCTCTACTGGCAGCACGTGGGCCTCTACGCCTACCGCCGCGGGGTGCTCGAGGGCTGGGACGCCCTGCCGGAGTCGCGGCTCGCGCCGCATGAGAGCCTCGAGCAGCTGCGGCTGGTGGAGGCGGGGGGGCCGATCGCCGTGGGCGTGATCGACCACCCGACCCGCGGCATCGACACGCCCCACGACTACGCCGCCTTCGTGGCCCGCCAACTCGCCCCCTCATAAAAACCCCGGGCGCAAGCCCGGGGATCCCATAAAAACCCCGGGCGCAAGCCCGGGGACGGCGGGCCGTGCCCTCAGTCCCAATACCAGCCGGCGGCCGGGAGCGTGGTGGCGGCCCGGGCGGCCCCCACGTCGCCCTTCTCGTCCATCAGGAGATTGGGCGGATCGAGGGCCATCCGGGGATACATCGTCACCCCGCCGCCGATCGGGGTCAGCAGCCGGTTGCCCCGCCAGATCGCGTTGATTGCCGTTTCTACTTCCCGGGGCGCCGGCAGGATCTCGATAGGGTAGGCCTTTTCATCGCGGAGCGTGGCGGCCTGCCAGCCGGCTTTGCCATAGGCGTCGTGCTCCTGCAGGTAGGCCGCGATCACGGCCAGATCGATCAGGCCGCGGAGCTGGGCATACACCGGATGCCGGGCGGCGATCTTGGGATAGAGCCGGGTGAACGATTCCGTGAACGTCCGGCTCGCCTTGTCGGCCCGGTCGGCGGCCAGCCGGGTGCCGTTGGGCATCACCACCTCGTCGGCCCCGCAGAGCTTCACACCCTGGCCGACCAGTTCGATCGCCAGATCGTCCTCGGCGATCCGCAGGCACTGATACTCGGGCACAAAATACCACCGCTGGAGGGCGTTGGCTGCCACCGCCCCGGCCGCGGCCAGATCGATCCAGCTCTTCATCGCCACCGGCGGCGGCTCGAGGCCGATGCCGATCAGCTTCATCCGGTAGTCGGCCTCCACGAGCACGTGGGCGAAGTGGCTGGCCGGGGAGACGCCCTGCACGCTCACCACCTGCGTGCCGAGAGCCTGCTTCATGCCGCCGACGATCTCCTCGACGCTGGCCGTGGGATTGACGCGGCCGGTCTGGCGGAGGAACTGCTGCATCGCCTGGAGCCCCTCCCGGCGGGGATCGATCGAGCAGCCGATCAAGCGGTCTCGGGGCTGGCCCGGCCCGAAGCACCGCAGGGCCGCGGCCAGGTCGCAGAGTTGGACGCAGGGCGTGCCCGTCTCGGTGCCGCGGGCCCGGCCCAGGGCGTCGGTGAACCAGGGCTCGGCCGGCCCCGCGATCACGACCTCGCCGGGCGAGTCTCCCTCGGCCGGGTAGACGAGCACGTATTGGATGCGGGTCAGGCCGGCCAGGTTTTCGAGTTCGGCGGGCAGGCCCCGGCCAGCGGCGGCGGCCTCGGCCACGGCGGCTTCGAGACGCGACAGGGCCACCTTCCTGAGGCCAGCCGGCTTGCGGAGATCGCCCGGCACGGCCGCCAGGGCTTGTTGCCGCAACTCTTTGGTGAGGCCCGGGTCGGCGAACACCTGGGTTCGGAGGAGCCCCTGGGCGTCGATCACCACGCCGGCGCCGAAGTTGCCGACCCCACCGGCCGCGCCTGCCCCAGGAACACCACCGCCCATGCCACCACCGCCCATGCCACCACCCATGCCACCACCACCGAACTGGCCGCGAGCCAGGGTCGCAGGCAACGCCACGGCCGCCAGGAGGCAGAACACCAAGAGCCTGCGAACGAGGCGACGAGGACAGGGCAGACCGAGGAAGGCGTGCATGGGTTCACCGGGGGCGGCAGGGGACCGGACAGAGGCCGGGGATCGGTCGGGGACCGCGGCCAACCGTCGCAAGGTTAATTCCAGCCCTACCCCCGCGGCAATGCGAGATTACCGGGGCTAGCCGACAGCCGCGGCGGGCCGGCCGGGGCGGGGGGCCGCTTCCCGGCGGCGGCCCCCGAGCGACACCGCCGCCCGCAGGCAGCCCGAGCCCAACAGGCTCACGAGGTCGGCATGGAGGTGCGGCGACCAGGCCACCGTGTGGCGGTCGGCATCCATCAACACCCGCATCCCGTCGGCGGTGTCGAGCACCAGCCGGACCGGCACCTTGCCCGGATGGGCGGCCAACACGGCCGCCAGGCGGTCGAGCGTGTCGCGGTCGTGGGGGCCCTCGACCACCTTCAGGCTCAAGCTCTTGACCGGCAGCCGCCAGGCGTCGGCCAGCGGCACCGCCTCGTTGACGACGAGGTTCGTCTCCTCGCTGCCCGCCCGGCGGTCGATCGAGCCGGCCACCAGGATCACCGCGTCGGGCTGGAGGCATTCGCCCAGCCGGGCAAAATCCTCGGGCCAGCAGATGCTCCGCACGAGGCCGTCCATGTCTTCGAGGTCGAACATCCCGTAGCGGGTGTGGGTGGAGCCGGGCCGGGGCTGCTTGGTGTTGGAGAGCTTGAGGGCGGCGACCAGCCCGCCGATCACCACCTCCCCCTTGGCCGGCACGCCGCCGAGCCCCGCGGTGCCGTGGGTGCAGATCGCCTCGAGCAACCCCTGATGCTCGGCCAAGGGGTGGCTGTGGACGTAGTAGCCGAGCACCTCTTTCTCGTTCGACCGCATCTCGAGATCGGTGAGCGGCGGCACGTCGGGCAGCCCGGTTGGCTCGGGCTCCGCGGCCGCCGGCTCGGCGAACGATTCGAACAGGCTCTTCTGGCCGCTCTTGCGGTCGGCGAGCTGCGCCGCCCCGGAGGCCATCGCCCGCTCGATGCCCAAGAGCAACTGGCCGCGGTGGCCACCGAGCGAGTCGAGGGCCCCGGCCTTGGCCAGGTTTTCAATGGCCGTCTTGTTGACCACCGAGGGGTCGAGCCGGCCGCAGAAGTCGTGGAGGTCGCGAAACGGCCCTCCTTTGTGCCGCTCGGCATGAATCGCCTCGGCCGCCTGCACGCCGCAGCCCTTGATGGCCGAGAGGCCGAACAGGATCCGCCCCCCGGCCACGGAGAAGTCGGCCTGCGAGGCGTTGACGTCGGGCGGAGCCACCTCGATCTCCATCCGCCGGCAGTCTTCGACGTGCTCGACGAGCGAGTCTTTCTTCTTGAAGTTGCGGCCCGTGATGTCGCCCGAGAGGAGGGCCGCCATGAACTCGACCGGATGGTGGGTCTTGAGGTAGGCGGTCTGCCAGGCCAGCAGGGCGTAGGCCGTGGAGTGGCTCTTGTTGAAGCCGTAGCCGGCGAACTTCTCGATCAGGGCGAAACCCTCGGCCGCCTGC
>CAYRNG010000269.1:0-6002 GCA_964425395.1 uncultured Candidatus Kuenenia sp.
CCGAGCCGACCCCTGAGCCCGAGCCGACCCCTGAGCCCGAGCCGACCCCTGAGCCCGAGCCGACCCCAGAGCCTGAGCCGACTCCTGAGCCTGAGCCGACCCCTGAGCCTGAGCCGACTCCCGAACCCTCCACCCGGCCCTCGGTTCTCGTGACCGGCTCCGAGATCGGTGCGGCCAGCCAGCCGTGGGTCACGGTTGTCGATCCGGTCAGCGGCGCCACTTTGAATCGGTTTCTCGCCTACGAGCCGGGCTTCCGCGGCGGCGTGCGGGTCGCCCTCGGCGACGTCGTCGGCGACGGCACCGAGCAGATCATCGCGGCTCCCGGCCCCGGCCGGGTCGGCGAGATCCGCGTCTTCCGGCAGGACGGCACGGAGCTTGCCGCCTACCGCACGCTGCCCTTCGGTGGCGGCTATCGGGGCGGCGTCGAGGTGGCGGCGGGTGATCTCAACGGTGACAGCGTGGCCGACATCGTGGCGGCGGCCTCCCGCGGCCCGGGCCGGGTCAACGCTTTCTTCGTCACGCCTGGTGCTGCCCGCCCGGTGCCGGCCACGCCCAGCCGATCGCTGGTTGCCTTCCCTGCCTGGTACCAGGGGGGCGCGACCGTGACCAGGGCCGACGTGGGCACCTTCTCCGGCGGCACGCTCGTCAATGCCGACCTGGCCGACGGCCGGGCGGAAGTCGTGGTCGGCAGCGGTCCGGGCCTCGCCCCCCAAGTGCTCATCTACGACCTCTCGGGCACGCCCACGCTCGTCCGCTCGCTCGCTCCCTTCACGCCAGAGCTGCAGGGAGGCATCTCGGTGTCGGCAGGCCGTTATGACGCCGATGCGATCGACGACATCATCGTGGCCGGGGGCTTCCGGTCGGGGTCGCAGATCGAGGTTCATTCCGGCCGGGCGACGCCGCTCGAGGGCAGCCTGTTGGCCCGACAGGTGGCCTTCGCCAGCCTGGCCTCGGCCGGGCTGCCCGTGAACGTCGCGCCGCTGGTGGACGCTGCCAGCGGGCGGATCGGGTCGCTGGCGGTGGTGGAGGGGGCCGGCCGCGGCCAGGGCATCCGCCGCCTCGGCGTGACCACGCCCCTCGAAACGACGCTTGCGAGCCTGCCCGGACCGCTGCGGGTGACCGCCTCCAAATAGCCCGTGTCGGCGACACGGGCCTACAATGGCGTCGCGACCCTAGACTGACAGCTCGGGTCTACAATAGGTCGCCACCGTTCATCCTGCCGCCGGCCTGTCGGCAGTTCCCGAGGGCCCAATTGCCGGTATGCTCGTCTCCCTGTTCATCCCCTGCTTCGTCGATCAGCTCACGCCTGCGGTGGGCCTGGCCGTGGCCAGCGTGCTCGAGCGGCTCGGTCATGCAGTCGAATTCCGCTCCGCCCAGACCTGCTGCGGCCAGCCCGCCTTCAATGCCGGCTACTGGGACGAGGCCCGCCAGGTGGCCCGGCATGCGCTCGAGGTCTTCGCCGACGCCGAGGCGGTGGTCGGCCCGAGCGGCTCCTGTGTGGCGATGATGCGGGTCTATTACCCGCAGCTCTTCGCCGGCACGCCCGAGGAGACCGCCGCCCTCGACCTCGCCAGCCGGACCTTCGAGTTCAGCGAGTTTCTGGTCACCAAGCTCGGCGTCACCGACGTGGGGGCCCGCTTCCCCCACCGGGTTACCTACCACGACGGCTGCCACGGCCTCCGGGAGCTGCGGCTCCGCGACGAGCCGCGGGCCCTGCTCCGGGCCGTTCGCGATCTCGAGCTCGTGGAGTGCGACGAGCCGGAGAGCTGCTGCGGCTTCGGCGGCCTGTTCAGCGTCAAGTTTCCGATGGTCTCGACCGCGATGGCCGAGGTGAAGGCCGGCTCCCTGGAGCGGACCGGCTGCGACTACATCGTCTCGAGCGACCCCTCCTGCCAGCTGCAGCTCGACGGCTGGCTCGAGAAGCAGGGCCGCCGGCCCCGTACGATCCACCTGGCCGAGGTGCTCGCCGGCACGGAGGCCCGCCCATGATCGCCCCCACGCCCGACACCGCCACACCCGCTCCGGCCCCCCCACCGGCGGCCGACTCCCGCTCGGCCAAGAAACAGTTTCTCACGGACGCAGCCGAGCACGTCCGCGACACCGGCCACCGGGCGTTCGTTCGCAAGGCGCTCGGCGGCTACTACGCCAGCCGTGACACCCAGAAGGCCCGCTACCGCGACTGGGAGCAGGCCCGCGACGCGGCCAGTCTCGCCAAGTGGTCGGCCGTCAACCGGCTCGACGAGCTCCTGCCCCGATTCGTCGCCGCGTTCGAGGCCAATGGCGGGAAGGTGCATTGGGCCAGGAACGGCGAAGAGGCACGGGAGATCATTCTCGGCCTTCTCCGGGACGCCGAGGCCCGGGCGGTCATCAAGAGCAAGTGCATGACCAGCGAGGAGATTCACTTGAATCAGGCCCTCGAGGCCGACGGCTACGGCGTGGTGGAGAGCGACCTGGGCGAGTTCATCCAGCAGCTCCGGGGGGAGCCCCCCTACCACTTCGTGTTTCCCTGCATGCACGTCCGCCGCGACGAGATCAGCGATCTGTTCGAGAAGCACCTCCACTCGGCCCCCACCGACAGCCCCGAGGAGCTGACGATGATCGCCCGCCGCCACATGCGGCGGCTCTACGTCGAGGCCGACGTGGGGATCACCGGGGCCAACTTCTTGGTCGCCGAGACGGGGCAGATCTCGATCACCGAAAACGAGGGCAACGCCCGGCTCACCGCCGCCCTGCCGCGGATTCACATCGCGATCTCGGGGATCGAGAAGGTGGTCGAGCGGCTCGACGACCTGGCGGTGCTCCTGCCGCTCTTGGCCACGGCCGGGGCCGGCCAGCCGATGACCTGCTACAACACGCTCTACGCCGGGCCCCGGCAGGCGGGAGAGTGCGACGGACCGGAGGAGATGCATCTCGTGCTCCTCGACAACGCCCGGACCGCGCTGTTGGCCGATCCCGAGCAGCGGGACGCGCTCCACTGCATCCGCTGCGGAGCCTGCCTCAACGTCTGCCCGATCTTCAAGAACGTCGGCGGCTTTACCTACGGCACCACCTACCAGGGGCCGATCGGCAGCGTGATCACGCCGCACCTGCGGGGCCTGGCCGACTGGAACCACCTCTCCGGGGCGAGTTCCCTGTGCGGCGCCTGCACCGACGCCTGCCCGGTGCGGATCGACATCCACCACCACCTGCTCCACAACCGCCGCAACGCCGCCCGCACCGCCCCCTCGTGGCTCGAGAAGCTCGGCCAGCGGCTGTTTGCCGTCGTGGCCCGCCGGCCCTGGCTGTTCGCCTCGGGCGGCTGGCTGTTCCGCACGACCCTGCCCGTCGCCAAGGCCCTCCGGCCGCCGCCGCTTTCGGCCTGGCTGGCCACCCGCACGCTCCCGCCGGCACCGGCCCGGAGCTTTCGGGCGGCCTGGAAGGGACGGCGGCGATGAGCGGCCCGGCAGGCGGCCACGACAACGCCGCGGCCCGGGCCGCGATCCTGGCGCGGGTCAAAGAGGCTCTGCAAGTGCCCGCGCCGCTGCCGCATCTGGCCGGCCATGCGAGTCCCGGGTCAGCCGACTCAGCCGGCCGGCCGGCGCTTGCGATCCTGCCGGCCGAGGCGGCCCGGCCGTTTCTGCCCGCCGGCGGCGACTCGCCCGAGGAGAGCCTGGCGATCCTGGCTGCAAACCTCGAAAAACTCAGGGCCGTCTTCTTCCGGGTGCCCGACCTTTCGGCTGCCGCCGACTGCCTCTCAGCCCAAGCCCGCGAGCGGGACTGGCGGCAGGTGGCCTGGCACGGCGATCCGCTCGTCGAGAGCGTGCTCTCCGGTATCCCCTGCGGCACCCACCAGGTCGACGGGCCGGGAGGTGCCTTCGACAAGGACGCCCTCGAGGCCTGTGACGCCGGCCTGACCAGCTGCGAGTGCCTCGTGGCCCAGACCGGTTCGATCCTCGTCTCGAGCGGCACCTCCGGCGGCCGGGCCCTCTCGATCCTGCCCCATGCCCATGTCGTGATCGCCACCGCCGAGCAGGTGGTGCCGACACTCGCCGACGCCATGGACCTCGTCCGGGCGAAGCACGCCGGCCGGCCGCCGGGGATGCTTTCGTTCATCACGGGCCCGAGCCGGACCGGCGACATCGAGCGGATCCTCGTCCTCGGGGCCCACGGCCCCAAGGAACTGATCGTGATCCTCGTTGGTTAGGCGTTTGTGAAAGACGGCTGCCGCCGCAGGCTGCGACGCTGTCGCCCCCCGGGCGTGAGATTTTGATGAGGACCCTGGCTGCCGCTTGAGAAGCGTCTCGGCCACCCCTAGTCTCACTCCACCGGGTCTGAGCCGGCTGTTCGCCCGGCCAGATCCGCTCCTCTTCCTTCGCAGGGCTGCGTCATGGAATTCTTCGAGTCGCTTGCCACGCTCGGCCCGGGGCAGGTGCTGCTCCTCCTGGCGGCCTTGGGCATCGCCTTCGGCTTCGAGTGCGTCAACGGCTTCCACGACACGGCCAACGCCGTAGCCACGGTGATCTACACCAAGAGCCTGAAGCCCACGCCGGCGGTCGTCTGGTCGGGGATCTGGAACTTTATCGGCGTCCACGCCGGCGGGATCGGGGTGGCCTTCAGCATCGTCCATCTCCTGCCGGTCGACTTGCTCGTGAACATCAAGACCGGCCGGGGGCTGGCGATGGTGCTGGCGCTGTTGCTGGCGGCCATCATCTGGAACTTCGCCACCTGGTACCGCGGCCTGCCCGCCTCGAGCTCCCATGCCTTGATCGGATCGATCATGGGAGTCGGGATGATGAACGCCTGGCTCGAGCACGGCTCGCTCGCCAAGGGGGTCAACTGGCACAAGGCGACGGAGGTGGCGATGGCCCTGTTGTTCTCCCCGCTGTTGGGCTTCGGCCTCGCGGCCGGGCTGTTGCTCCTGCTCCAGCGGCTCGTGCCCTCGAAGGAGCTCTACGAGCCGCCCGAGGGAGACGCGCCGCCGCCGTGGTGGATCCGGGCGATCCTGATCGGCACCTGCACCGGCGTCAGCTTCGCGCACGGGTCCAACGACGGCCAGAAGGGGATGGGGCTGATCATGCTCGTCCTGATCGGCATCGTGCCGGCCACCTACGCGCTCAACATGGGCAGCTCGTCGGCCGACATCACCGCCGTCGTCGCGGCCGCCAAACAGCTCGAGGAGCAGCTCGAGGCCCCCGAGATCGCCTCCCTGATGGACGCCCTCAAGCAGGAATACCTGGCCTCGAGCCGGGTTGAGAAGCTGCGGCGGAGCGACGCGGTGGCCGCGGCGATCGAGCCCTACGGCAATTTCGAGTCGGCCGCCCACGGCTTCGAGTTCCGGCATCCGGGCCTGGCCCGGGAGGTGATCCGGCCCTTCCCGCAGCCCGACATCGTGCTCGCTACGCTCGACCCCTTGCCGCTGGCCAAGCAGCTGTCGGCGGCCCTGTCCGGCCGGGAGAGCTTCTCCGACTTGGGCTCGGAGGAGCGCTGGGAGGTGCGGACCCACCTGGTCGAACTCGGGGCGGCGATCCGCACGCTGGTGCGAAACTTCGGCTCCGCCATGGCCGAGGATCGTCGGCAGGTGCTGCTCGGCCTGGCCGGCAAGCTCTCGCAGCCGGTCGAGTACGTGCCGGAGTGGGTCAAGATGGGCGTGGCGTTGTGCCTCGGCCTGGGCACGATGGTGGGCTGGAAGCGGATCGTGGTCACGGTCGGGGAGAAGATCGGCAAGACCCATCTCACCTACGCTCAGGGCGCCTCGGCCGAACTGGTAGCCGCCGCCACGATCGGCCTGGCCGACGGCTTCGGGATGCCGGTCAGCACCACCCACGTGCTCTCGAGCGGCGTCGCCGGCACGATGTGGGCCAACAAGTCGGGCATCCAGGCGGGGACCGTGCGCGACATCGCCCTGGCCTGGATCCTTACCTTGCCGGCCGTGATCCTCCTCTCGGGCGTCCTCTACTGGGCCGCCACGCTGGTCACGGGCTAGCTTCCCACCGGGGGGGAACTTCGGCCCGGGGCCGGCAGCC